>NZ_CP010056.1 GCF_000801315.1 Hymenobacter sp. DG25B
CAGCGCCTCCGCGTTGCGAATCAAACACCCATTTTCGGCGCCTTTGCCGGTGCTCACCATAATGGCGGTGGGCGTGGCCAGTCCCAGCGCACAGGGGCAGGCTATGATCAGTACAGCCACAAAGTTGACCAGGGCCAGCGGCAGGCGGGACTCCAGCGGCGCCAGATCAAACCAGAGCACAAAGGTAACGAGGGCAATGACGACCACCGTGGGCACAAAGATGCTGCTGACCTTATCAGCCAGGCGCTGAATGGGCGCGCGGCTGCCCTGGGCATCTTCCACCATCTTTACAATCTGGGAAAGCATAGTTTCGGCGCCTACCTTGGTTACCCGGAAGCGGAAGGAGCCCGTCTTGTTCAGCGTAGCGCCGAAGACCGGGTCCCCTACCCCTTTTTCTACTGGCAGGCTTTCCCGGTCAGCATGGCCTCATCCACGGCGGAGTGCCCTACTTCAATCAGGCCATCGGTAGCTACCTTTTCGCCGGGGCGCACTACTACCAGGTCGCCGAGCTGGACCTGCTCAATGGGCACGTCTACTTCCTGGCCATCGGGGCGCACCAGGCGGGCCGTTTTGGCCTGCAGGCCTAACAGAGACTTCATGGCGGCCGAGGTCTGGGTTTTGGCGCGCATCTCCAGCACCTTGCCCAGCAGAATCAGGGCAATAATGGTGGCCGTGGTATCATAGTACACCTCGGGCATCAGCCCATGCTGCCGAAAGAAATGCGGCGCCAGGGTAGCAGCCAGACTGTAAAGAAATGCAGCGCCGGTACCCACGGCAATAAGCGTATCCATGTTGGCGGAACGGTGCTTAAAACCATTCCAGGCCGATGAGTAAAACTCGCGGCCGCTGTACAGCAACACCGGCAGCGTGAGTGCCAGCAGCACGTAGTTCAGCACCGGCGTAGAAAGGCGGCTCATCATTTGGGGCCAGAGCATGAGCATGCTTAAAGGCATGATAATCAGGGCCAGCCCGGCCGCCACCCAGAACCGGCGCTTCAGCTTTTGATAGGCGGCGGCTTTCTGGCGGTCTATCTCGGCGCTGCGCTCTGCGGCGGAGGTATCCGGGGCGCGCTCCACCACTCCGTAGCCCGCATTTACTACCGCTTGTTTCAGGGAGGCCGGCGTAGCCTGGGTAGGCACATAGTCGACGGTGGCTTTCTCGGTGGCGTAGTTGACCACCGCCCGCTGCACACCGGGGGTGCGACTCAGCGAATTCTCTACGGAGGCCGCACAGGAGGCACAGGTCATGCCCTCAATATCGAGCGTTTCCGTTTTTGTTTGTGGTTCCATCAGTATATCTAAAAGTCGGCGTTTTTAAGCCTGAATCAGTCAAAACAGAAGCACTGACCGGCCTTACAAAGAAACAACCTGCACGAACGTGAGTTCTTACGTAATCCGGCTTCAGACTTACATAATTTGCCGGGGTGCTTTTGCCTGACGCCTCCGCAGAATAGCCCTGGGCCTTGCATAATCTTGCAAGTTCGCGGCACAATTGCGTACCTGATTAGGGGCACTGAGCCGTACTTTTGAGCGTTTACTTACCGGCTGGACTTTCCGGCTTTATCAAATTTAAGCTCCATGAAAACGCTTCAGTTCAAGACCAATATCAATTGTGGGGGCTGCATTAAGGCAGTAACGCCCGCCCTCAATCAGGAAGCCGGTGCTGGAAACTGGCAGGTGGATACCGCCAACCCGGATAAGATTTTAACGGTTACTACCGACCAACTAACCGCTGAGCAAATTGTAGCCGTAGTTGAAAACGCCGGCTTTGAGATTCAGGCGGCCTAGCTCTCCCCTGCCTTCTTCAGAAAAACGCCCGGAAAAACCGGGCGTTTTTTTACAGTTTGCTGACCAAAAATCCGTTCTGAGTAGCTAGTTTTTCTGCCTGTCAAAGTGCTTTATCTGGAATTTTAGATGATTCCGCGGCTCTGGCTTCATTAACTTAACCTCCCCTGCCGGACATTTTAATTTCAATGAAAGCTTGCCCCTAGCCTTCTGTTGCGTTCATTTGAGGTCGACAGACAAATTCTCTCCCATTAACGGTGCTGATGTATGGCCGCTTCCAGGCAGAAAACCTCCATTCGCGACATAGCTCAGTTACTTGGCCTGTCCACCTCCACGGTTTCGCGGGGGCTGGCCGACCATAAGGACATCAGCGAGGCTACCAAGGAGCGGATCCGGCAGAAAGCGCAGGAGCTCAACTACCGGCCCAACCAGCTGGCCGCCGCCCTGCGCAAAGGCCACAGCAAAACCCTGGGCGTCATTGTACCGCACATCAACGGTTACTTTTTTCCGGCTGTGATGAATGGCATCGAAAAAATAGCCACCCAAGAAGGTTTTACGCTGATGATGTGCCCAGTCGAATGAGGACTTTCGGCGGGAGCAGCAGAACATTGAGGCCCTGCTGGCGGCTCAGGTAGAGGGAATTCTTATCTCGGTTTCGGCCACAACCTTCAGCGAAACCCACCATTTTGAGCAGGTCCGTCAACAGGGAACCCCGCTGGTTTTCTTTGACCGGATGCCCGAGCTGCCTCAATCTATGGCGGTTATTCTGGATGACTTTCAGGGGGCCTACCAGGCCGTGCGGCATCTGATAGAGCAAGGCTGCACCCGCATTGCCCACCTGGCGGGCCCGCAGCACCTGAATACCAGCCGTAACCGTTTTTTAGGCTACAAAGCGGCTCTGGAGGCGCACGGCCTTCCTTTTGATGAGCAGTGGGTATACGCACTGCCGGCGCTTACCCACGATGCCGGCCGCCTGGGCATGCAGCATTTGCTGGCCCAGATACCGCCGCTGGATGCCGTGTTTGCGGCCTATGCCATTCCTACGGTGGGCGCCCTGGAGGTTTTGCGGGAGAAATCTAAGCGCGTGCCCCAGGATATTGCCCTAGCCTGTTTCAGTAATGAGCCCTTCACCACTATGATTCAGCCGCAACTGACCGTGGTAGACCAGCGCGCCGAGCAAATGGGCGAAACGGCCGTGCGGCTTTTTCTGCAGCTGCTTAAGCGGGGTCCCTCCTACGTGCCGCCTCACCTGGTGCTAAAACCGGAACTTATTATTCGTGAGTCCTCGCTGCATCGTTCCCAGGAAGCCCGGCCTTTAAAATCATAGCTCAGCGGCTATAGCAACAAGGGTTTAGTATAACGCAGCAGGGTCAGGTGCGGTCCTAGTTTTTTTTTTGTGTTGGCGGAAAGCCAGGCTTTTTTTGCGGATACCTACTTCCAGGCAATCTTCCTAGTGCCGCTGTGCCCCGCCGGCATGCTTAGCCCTAAGGTTTTGCTGGTGGCCCCGCACCAGCGCTTGTCCCGCCAGTATCATTACTGCTTGGCTAAAGTTTGGCTCTTCTTACTGGGCACGGTGGGCGTTATCACCAGCCCCAATCTCGAAGGGAAACTATTACCTGGGGTTTAGGAGAGCAGCAATCATCTCATCGGGTTTAACTTTAAAAAGGCTACTGCTTCCTGCAGGTAATGGAGTATTTGACCGCAGTTGCCGGTGTTGGCATATGCGGTTTTGGTGTACGTTTTGGGTTGGTAAACTCGACGTACAGCAGGGGTCTGAGATGGTAATCTCGCATTGTATTGGTTGAAATTTTTTCTTACTGGTCCCAGACTTTCCGCTTCCTTGCGGCACCTGCCAGTCCCGCTTTTGGGCACATTTCTGGCCCTACCGCCCTGCTTTTTGACTGCTTCCTCATTGCGTTTTCGCAGCACTTTTAGCGCTATCTATTTCCTCCACCGCTACGTTGGGGTGATGGTTTCCAACCCTTCTTTGAGGTTATGTATCAGGATATCATTCAGGCACAGCATATACTTTTGCATCAGGCGCTTCTGCTGCCTGCTCCTGGAAAGTCCCAAATATCCGGGCACCCACCTCCTTTATCTGTTACAGGATGTACTGCTCTTCGCGGACTTCCGTCTCGCGCGGGTCCACGCCCCTGGTAGTAAATTACTCCATCGTCGCGCTGGCGTACACGCCTAGGCTCGCTCATACTTCGGCCTCCGCCGCTTTCTCGTCGGGGTTATTGTTATGAGTTACCCGCTTGCTTAGCCCTGTACTCATCAGACACTTTACATTAGGCTTACGGGCCATAGTTAATTCTTTAAATCAGCCACTTAGCCCTCACTGGGCCGACAAATCAGCTACGAGAGCTTATAAAACACTCAATCCTAATGCGTTAGCAGTGGAATCAGGTTGTTCTTCTTGCTAAGCCTCTTTTCCTTAAGCTTTCTTTAAATGGAATTGGTTAAAAGTAGTCAGACACACTTTCTAGCGTTAGTAAATGGTTGCTGCGCTGATGGTTTCTTATTGCCCATCCTGGCCGCTGATGGTTTCTTATTGCCCATCCTGGCCTTCCCCCTCCCGACGTTGAGTGCTACTGATAATCCGAGGGACCCCGGCTTTTCTAATGAGTTGCCGGAGCAAGGTTTACCGGATCCGCAATCCAACGCCAGCCGCTGTAGCAGCCAGCTGAATGCTCCCTCCTTTTCTAATTGAGTCAATGCACGTTGTGAACTTCACCACTTCACTACTTAAATACTTCTCTTCTTCGCTACCTATATAATTTATTCATTTCGTCTTCTGCTCAGGCGTTGATGCATTATCTACTGAATTTTACTCACCACTTTACTACTTCGCTACTTTTCTACTTTATTATCTAAATCAATCACTCATACATTTTTTATTTATTCACCACTTAAATACTTCGCTACTTCTATTAATAATAACTTCGCTACCTTTGGGCTTTGTTATTTTTTTTACAGTTCACTACTTAGATATATTTACACTTCGCTACTTCTATTTATAAATACATGGCTACTTAACTTCATTAATATTTCACTACATAGACATATTACCACTTCACTCTTTTAATATTTTACTACCTAGCTACTTATATTTTTAACCACCTGGATACTTAAATCTTTCTCTATATCACTACTTATATTTATAGATACCTGGCTACTTCTTCACTTTATTCTATATTTGCTTCTGCCTCCTGCTCATCCCTGGGAGCAACCCTAAACCAGACCCACAATGCCCGTTTCTAAAATCATCAGTTTTGCTACCCAAAAAGGAGGGTCTGGCAAATCCACGCTGGCCCTGGTGCTGGCCGCGCCCCTGGCAATTGACTATGGCCTTAAAGTGGCCATCCTGGACTGTGACTACCAGCAAAGCATTGTAAAGACCCGCGAACAGCGGGACGCCCACAACCTGGCCCTGCTGCAGGAGGCCGACCCAACTGCGAGCTACCCTTATGATGTCTTTCCCATTGCACTGGACAAGATCTTCGAGTTCATCGATGATCCGGCGCATGATTACGACCTGGTCATCATCGATGTACCGGGCCGGGCTGATGGGGATGATGTTTTCAATGCTCTCACAACCTGTGACGCGGTGATAGTGCCTATGGTGGCGGATTACCTGGACCGGGCCTCTACGGCCGAGTTTATGGGCATCCTGGAAGCTATTAAGCAGTCTGCGGTGGAAGCTCACTTGGAGTTTCAATACTATGGCTTATCCACCAAGCGGTTTGCCGGCCAGCGCGAGGAGAAGGAGATGGATGAGTACATCGACGGGCTGGGTTTGTCGCGCTTTGATTCTTTTTTAAGCCATCGGACAGCCTACAAGCGGGCTTCCACGCTTTATAGCCTCCTGAACCCCGCATACCGGGCTTACGCCGGGGGCAACAAGGACACGAGTGATGAAATCTGCCGGGTGTGCGAGGAGCTGATTGAGCGCCTGGGTCTGCCCAACCGCCAGGCCCAGGCGGAAGCGGCGCCGCAGGTAAGCACGGCCGTAATTCCCTCCACTTCAACCATTGAAACTGAGTAATGGCTATTCCAATTCAGAACCCTAAGATTCCTACCCGCCGCGGACCAATTCCCGTTTCCGAGGAGGCGCGCAGCCAGGCCCGGGCCAACATGGGAGGGGAGCAGGTAAAAACAGTGTTGCCGGTTCCGGCTGAAGCTCCCGCCGCGGCACCGGCACCTACGGCTGCTCCTACAGTTGCCCCAGCCCCGGCGGCCACGGCGCCTGCACCGGCGCAAAAAGCTCCAGTGGCCGCACGGCGGGGCCGCAAACCCGCGCCGCCGGAAGCTGTACCGATGGAGACGGAGCGTTCCGTGAAAATACCCGAATCCGTGTGGGATGAAATCCGTCTGGCGCTAGTGCTGCTTCCCAAAGGCCAGGACTCTCCGGCCAGCATCAAGGCCTACCTGGTAGCCGCCCACCGCGTTTACGATGCCTCACTGCGCAAAGCTGGCAAGCTACCACCTGTCAAGTAGAGGAGTGGTACTTCTTCTCAAGGACCAAAAGCAGCCTCTTCGGGGGCTGTTTTTGTTGGAGGCGGTAGGGTAGGGGAGGGGTATGCAGGTCTGGCCGGCGAATTGTTTAGGTTATTCGCCCCGGGCGTCCGCTGCACACGACCTCGGCGTGCGCCTCGCTGAGCCGATGGTTCCGCAGCCTTCGTACATCCCGCCAGCAGGCCGCTTCTGAACTTATGCTGGGACTATGCATGGTAACGTGCCTGATAATGGAGGCGACGATAGGGTGGGGGAGGGGGAAGCAGCTAGATTATGGGTGCCATTTTTCACGTAGATAGCTAAAAGCCGGCTACAAGCTACGGGGCAGCAGAGTGCCATTTTTCACGCAGATGCCCGGGGAGATTATACCAGTGGCGCCGTTTGCGGCCCGGGAACCAAAAAACTTACCCTAAAAGCTTTAAAAAGGGTTTTTCCTATATAATCCTTTCCTGAAAGCACTGACTCTTTTCTCTTCTTCAACTTCATAAAACCGAACATCTTCTGTTTTTCTTAAGCTATTCTATTTATATTCTATATTCAGGGGGCTGTAACTCTTTGATTAACAGCAGATAAAACCGGTTTTCTGCGTGAAAAACGGCACTCTGCTGCGTGAAAAATGGCACTCTCCTACGTGAAGGATGGCACCATCTACGTGAAAAACGGCACTGTAAAGCGTGAAGGATGGCACTCCTACGTGAAAAATGGCACTTCAGGGGCGGCGTACCCCGGTTGTAAGGCTGCGGATGCGGCCGGTCATCTACGTGAAAAATGGCACTGTCGGGCTGGCTGGGCCCGGTAACTTAGGCTTGTTGATCTACGTGAAAAATGGCACTCACTTTTCTTTTGCGTGAAAGGAGGTATCTTTTCACGCTCATCCGTATATCTTCGTGTAATTCCCTTTTACCCTTTCGCTTATCTGCTAGTGGCGGTTACTCCTGCTCCCCTGTATCCCCGGGCCTACCAGGCCAATGCTCTGGTGCGCGCCCCATTGAAGCTGACCCATGTGGAAGCGCGCATTTTTGCGCTGGCCCTGGGGTGTATTCATCAGGACCAGACTGAGCTGCCCGGTATTTCGATTCCCCTAAGCCGGGTAATGACCCAGAAAAAGGGCGGCAGCGTGTACGAGACAATCCGGGATGCCTGCAAGAGCCTGATGTCGAAGGTCGTCAGCATAGAGTCCCAGACGGGCAACAAGAAGCGCTTTACGGCTTATTCCATTATCAGCTATATCGATTTGAACGAGGGAACCGGCTACCTGACCGGGAACTTCGCCCCTGAGATCAAGCCCTTTCTGTTGCAGCTGGCCGAGCAGTACACCCACGTAGAGATTGAGACCCTGCTTACGCTCAAGTCGGCGCATGCCCATCGACTCTACTGGCTGCTCAAGTCCTGGGATGACGTGGGACTGTGGGAAGTTGACTTTGACACCCTGCGCAAGCAGGTGCTTGGGGATGATAACGATGTCACCTACACGCTCTTCTACGATTTTAAGCGCTACGTGCTGGAGCCGGCTCTGCGGGAGTTGCATTCCCTGGGGTGGGAGGTAACCTACGAGCCCGTGAAGGAAGGCAAGAAAGTAAAGGGCGTACGCTTTTCTATTCCCAAGCCGCAGGTCCGCATCCAGGAGGGCGGGCTGGAGGAGCGCCCCACCCGTACCGCTGGCAAAGCCCGCCTCGCCGAAAAGCAAATGAGCCTGCCCCTGTCGGGTGAACTGCTCACCCTGCAGCAGCGCATCGTAACCCGGCTGCAGAAGCTGCGAATGACAGCCGCTCAGATTCAACACGTGTTAGAGTTTGTGGGTGATGATGAGGTCAAGATTGCCCGCCTGATGAAAGTAACTCACCCGCTGCTGCGCGATTTTGAGGCGGGCAACAAGGTATTTGATAACCTTGGAGGCGCCGCCATCAACATCCTTAAGTCTGAGTTTCCCGGGCTTTATGCCACGCTCAAATAAAGGGCAGGGTAGGGGAGAGGCAATTGGAAAAAAAATGGACTATTCACAGAAGCCGGATATGGATTACACCCGGCAAAGTAGTGTTAAACGGCATCTGATGCCTGGCAGATAATCCGGCATGTTTTAACTTGAATTTCGTTTAAAAAGTGCGCAGAAGCCGTAAAATAAGGCCTAGCGCACTCTAGGAGCCCGCACCAGAGTAGATTAAGTGTCCTCTTAGGTAGTTTAGTATTTAGTTTATTGGCGAGACATATTTAGCAAAGGCTTAAAAAGTAAAAATAGCACAAAACGGGTTTAGCAAATTTGTTTTTTATGCCTTTTATTACCACACTACAACTGCTTTGCCGTGTTAGAGTACATTAACTATTAACCTAGCAGCTGATGATTAATACCAAAGCAGATGTTACCTATCTAGGTCTACATAGAAGGCTTAAGGTGGCAGGCTTGGCGAGAGATTTAGCCCACCAACGCAGGGTCTGACATACAAAATCCTGCCTGCAATAGTAGCTATAGGTATATAGAGTTGAGATAGACTCGAGCTTGGGTTTATACAAGCGAAAGCATGGGCAGTAACTAACAGCGCTTTTAAGCTGTTTACCAAAATTTCAACCAAGCCCAGCATTGCACCGGTCGTTTGGCCGTCGGTGGCTGATGCCGAAATGCCGGAACAAAAGGGTTGTGTAGAAAGAGTGAGAAAGGAGTAGAATCAATTATGGCTATTTTGGGGATTCCTGCGCGTCGTAACGGCAGTGAATGTTCTCCGCTACGGGCATGCGTTGGGTAAATGGAACCCAGCCACGTCCGGTAAACTATTGGCCTATGACTACGCCGCTTCTGATTATTTTAATCGGCTTTCTGATCTTCCTGGGCCATTATCTGGCGCAGTTCTTCCAGCGTACCCGCGTGCCCGATGTAGTAGGTCTGTTATTGATAGGCATGCTGCTCGGCCCGGTTTTTCACCTGATAGATCCGGCCTCCTTTGGCAAAGCCGGGAGGGTATTTACCAATCTGGTACTGGTGTTTATTCTTTTTGAAAGCGGACTGGAAGTTCGGTTTGAGCAGCTACGGTCGGCCTTACGGGGAACCATGTCCCTGACCACCTTCAATTTTATTGTCACCACGCTCGTCGTTGCG
The DNA here is from genome assembly GCF_000801315.1 of Hymenobacter sp. DG25B. Classification (NCBI taxonomy): domain Bacteria; kingdom Pseudomonadati; phylum Bacteroidota; class Cytophagia; order Cytophagales; family Hymenobacteraceae; genus Hymenobacter; species Hymenobacter radioresistens. The sequence continues at coordinate 9,391 of NZ_CP010056.1, forward strand.
GCCCTGGCCCAGTGGCTAACTGATCTGGATTTTCTCAGCTCCCTGATTCTGGGCACCATTTTGGGCGGTACGTCTTCCGCCGTCGTCACAACGCTGGCCCGGCAGGCACGCATCCTTCCCCAAACGGCCACTACCTTAGTGATGGAATCAGCCTTCAGCGACATCTACACGCTGGCTATTCCTATTTCGTTGATCAGTTTCTACAGCGGGGCCACGTTTAATGTGGCTTCCCTGCTGGGCCAACTACTTTCCTCCCTGGTTGTAGCGGTATTGGTGGGCGTAGGGTGCGGCTACCTTTGGCTGTTGCTGTTAAACAGGGTTCCAACGCTGCTGAAAACCCGCTTCTCTACTCCTGCCTTTGCCTTTATCCTGTATGGCTTTATTGAGCTGATGCAGTTCAGCGGGCCTATTGCTGTACTGTTTTTCAGCATCACGCTGGGCAACTTACCGCTGTTGCGCCGGGGCTGGCTGAGCGCTATACTGCCGGCCCGCGCCGTGGAGCTGACGGAAGTAGAAAAGGATTTCTTTGCGGAAATTGTGTTTCTGCTACGCACCTTCTTCTTCGTGTATGTAGGTATGTCGGTGGTGTTAGATAATTTTTACCTGATTGCACTGGGCACGGGCATGGCGGTCCTGTTATTTCTGGTGCGCATTCCAGTAGTAATGGCCGCTGCTGAAAGAAACACACCGCAGTTCGACATGGCCATGATGAGTATTATGATTCCCAAGGGCTTGGGCGCCGCGGTACTGGCTACGCTGCCGGCTCAGCGCGGACTTCCCGGCGGCGAAATCATTCAGACCATCACTTTTGCAGTTATTGTGGCCACCACCGTGCTATGCACCGGCTTATTTTTTCTGTTAGAGAAGCGTCACATCCTGGGTTTTTACCAGCTGTTTTTTCGCTCACCGCGTCCCATAGATGCCGAAGCGGCCCCTGCACTAAGTAAAAGAGGCAACTAGGTGAGGTTAAGACATGGTTGAACAATGGTTAAACAGCCTATTTATTCCTGTAATCCGAATTCCAAAGCGCAGCACTTAGTCGGAATATAAAGCTTCAGTAGAGGGTAGGAAGCTTACTGAGCAGTGCAATTAAATTCCAGCAGTGGGCTCAAAGTTGACACGGGCATACAAAACCTGCGGCGCTGGAAGAGCTGGCGGAGTCAAAACGATAAATCGGCCTGCCAACTAATCAAGGTCAAACGATTTTGTGTTGATCAGCAATAAACATGGCGCTGATTATGTCCCAGGAGTAAGCCCTAATCAGCTGTTTGAGAGCCATTATGGGGGCGGGGTGGAAGCTGAGTTGCCCGGTCAACATCGCCCGTTTCACGAATGAAACCGGCTTTGAGGTGCTCGTAGAGTGAATGCGGGTCCACGAGGGAGGCTACGCCCTGGGCCAGTAGGCCGCTGATGAGCAACTGGAAAATAGCCGAGTGCCGGTCCGTCATTTCCAGCACCAAAATGGCGGCTGTGAATGGGGAGCGCACCACTCCGGTCAGAAAGCTGACCATTGCCACCAGAATCAGCAGGTTGCGGTCGGCCACGGCCACATTAAACACCTGGCAGATACCGTCGCCCAGGATGGCGCCGGCGCTGAGCGAGGTGGCAAATATGCCACCGGCACCGCCGCTGCTGTAGCTCAGGGCCATGCCCGCGAAGCGCACCGGAAACAGGTACCAGGGTGTTTGGCCGTTGTTTTGGAACAGCAGCCGGTTGATGATAGGCTTGCCTGTGCCTACGCCCTCACTGCCCACCAGGTAGGCCAGTCCGCCCAGCAGCATGCCGCAGCCCACCACCCAGCCCGCCTGCGCGGCCAGCGACGTGAAGCGCTGCCGGTAGCGCCCCAGCCACAGCAGCGTTTTGGCAAACGCGGCCCCGGCCAGCCCGCAACCCAGTGCCACTACCAGCACCAGCACCTGCACGCGCCCCGCCGCCGGAACGATTTTCGGGAAGCCCAGGTACAGATAGGGTCCCAGGAAAGTTTGGGCCGTGAGGCCCGCAATAATTACGGCCGTAAATACGGCCATGCGAAAGCGGGCCATGTGCATCTGCGTGAGCTCTTCCACCACAAACACAATGCCGCCCAGCGGGGTATTAAAGGCCGCAGCCAGGCCTGCCGCCCCGCCAGTAACCAGGGCAATTTGGCGGGAGAGCTGGGGCCAGCCGGCGGGCTGCAGCTTGTTGATGGCCCGGAAAATGGCTGCCGAAATCTGAATGGTCGGTCCTTCGCGGCCAATCACGCCACCACCCAGCAGCAGTACCACGCTACTGAGCACCTTCACAATGGCCACGCGCAAACTCAGCAGATAGCCGGTGCGGTGATGCTGCCCGGGGTTGGAAAGCTCAATGCCCGCCATTACCTGAGGAATGCCACTGCCCCGGGCCGCCGGCGCCCACTGCCGCACCAGCAGCCACGACGCGCCAAACGCCAGCGGCGTAAGAACAAACGCCAGCCAGGGCGTGCGCCCCAGCCACGAGAAACTCACTTCTTCGGCCCAGACAAATACCTTTTCGTACCCTACGGCTACCATGCCGGTGAGAATAGAGGCAATCCAGAACGGGAAGCTTTGCAGAATCAGGCGCCGTACCCGGTCGGTGTAGAAGGGGCGAATTACGTGCTGGTCAAGCCAGTCGAGGATGCGGGCGTAGCGGGAAGGAGAATCAGACATTCTAAGAAATACGGGAAAAGAAAGCTAGTGAGCGGCCGGGTCTTCGGCTGGTCCGGTGCTCAGGCCCAGCCTTTTGACCAGCGGGCCGATGCTAAGCCCCTGCACGATGATGCTGAAGATGACCACCACGTAAGTAACGCCTACCAGCAGGTCGCGGGGCATGGAATCGGGCAATGACAGGGCCAGGGCCACCGAAATACCGCCCCGCAGCCCGCCCCAGGTCAATACCCGCAGTGTTTGCCGGTCGAAGGGGTAAAAGCGCTGCAGCACCACCAGGGGCACTCCCACGGATACCCAGCGCGCCAGCAGCACCAGCACAATGGACACTAAACCCACCAGCAGCGTAGTGTGGCTGATGTGGAGTACCAGCATTTCCAGGCCGATGAGCACGAACAGAATAGCATTGAGTATTTCATCCAAGAGCTCCCAGAATTTGTCGAGGTACTCGCGCGTCTCATCCGACATGCCCAGCTCCCGGCCCTGGTCGCCCACAATCAGGCCGGCCACTACCATTGCCAGCGGCCCGGAGGTGTGCAGCGCTGTGGCCAGCGCTGTGCCGCCCATCACCAGAGCCAGCGTAATCATTACCTCCACCTGGTAGTTGTCGATGCTGCGCAGGGCCCAGTACGTAGCGTAGCCCAGCGCGGCGCCCAGTAGAATACCACCCACCGCCTCCTGCAGAAACAAGTGGCCGATGATTCCCGGGGTGGCTTTCTCCGCGCCATATAAGGCAATTTGATACAAGCTTATAAACACCACCACGGCAATGCCGTCATTAAAAAGCGACTCGCCCACAATACGGATTTCCAGGCGCTTGTCGATGCGGGCTTCCTTGAGGATACCCAGCACGGCAATCGGATCGGTGGGGGAGATGAGCGCCCCAAACAGCAGGCAATAGATAAAGTCAGTAGAAAGCCCAAACACAGGCAGCAGGTAATAAAAAGCCGTGCCCACCAAAGCCGTAGACAGTAGCGTGCCTACCGTGGCCATAGTGCCTACGGCCAACCCCTCCCGGCCCAAGGCACGCACATCAACGTGCAATGATCCGGCAAAGAGCAGGAAACTCAGCATCACCTGCATAAGCACCGTGTGAAAATCGATGCCGCGCACCAGCTGGCCGGCCGTGAGGACCCATTCTACCCCCAGCTTGCCCAGCCCGATGGCCAGCAGTGAGGAAACCAGCGCCAATACCATCAGCCCGATGGTGCCTGGCAGTTTCAGAAAGCGGTGGTTGATGTAGCCAAAAACGGCGGCTACCACAATGAGTAGGGCCAGGGTATTGTATAATTCCATCCAGAAAAGGGAGACGTAGGTTTAGTAGACGCTAACTGCAAGGGGATTGTTGGGCCAGGTTTGCTGACTGCGGCCAATTAAGGAAAAACAGGAGCTTTACCTGGCCGCGCAAATTGTCGTATACCAAGGGGCGTCCCCCGCTGGTTGCTCAACTTTAAACTTTATATGCTTGCTCCTATGATGAATTCCAACATGCCAATGCCCATGTCGCCGCATCCCTACCGGAAGTTTGCCCTGATGCTGGTTGTTTCCTTTGTGGTGATGTACGCGGTGATGTTTTTGAATGTGTACCAGCCTAACCATATCTACCTGAGCCTGACCCGCACTTACATGAGTTTGCTGATGGTAGCGGCCATGGCCCTGGTGATGCTGGGCCTCATGCGGCACATGTACCCCGACAAGCGCACCAACCTGCTGATTGCGGGCGGCAGCGTGGCCGTATTTGTTCTGGTACTTACGCTGCTGCGCGCCCAGATTCCGGTGGGCGACGTGCAATACATGAAAGCTATGATTCCGCACCACTCTTCGGCCATCATGGTCAGCAGCTCGGCCGAGCTGAAGGACCCCGAAGTGAAAAAACTGGCCGAAGGTATCATTCAGTCGCAGGAGCGTGAAATTGCTGAGATGAAAGCCGCCATTGCGCGTCTGGAGGGCCAGCAGTAAGTACCATTTCCTTCTTATAAGGCTCCATCCAGCAGCAGACGAACCGGCAGCCGGGTGCCGGCCCGTACCGTCAACCACTCCGTGAGGCGCTGTACTTCGGCAGCGGGCAGGGGCCGGGTAGCCCGTATGGATACGACGACGGTAGTATCGGCCCGCAGGGAATCAGTAGCGGAATGCGTTAACTGACTCAGGGCGAGCTGGCGCACGGTAGGGTGCTCAGCCTGTACCTCGCGCAATAATACATTAGGCGCCGGCAGCCGGGCCGCGTAAGTGGCTTGCTGCGTCAGGAGCTGCTGCAGCTGTGCCAGACGGGCCTCATAGCCGGCCAGGGTTTGCTCGTTGCGGCTACGCAAGTCTTCCAGCAGGCTGGTACGCAGGGCACGGGCATCGGCAGAATCCAGCTGGGCCAGGCCTTGGCGTACCGTAAGTTGAGCGCGGCGCAGGTGGTAATCCTGGAGCCGGGCACGCACGGTCCGGAGCTGGGTGAGTGTGAGCATCCGGCCCGTGAGCAACACGTTAATAGTGCCCTTGTCGGCCTCGATGCGCCGCGTTACCACGTAGGCGCCCGGCAGGTTCAGCTCGGCATCAACGAAGCGCTGGGCATTGTGCTCGAAGGTAGTGCGGCGCACAATGCGCGCCGCCAGATACACGCTGGGAACAGCCGTAAGCACCGCCACTCCCCAGAAGAGCAACTTGGCCCGGCGCGCCTGCTGCCGGTTTACAAACGCATGGTGTGGCAGCGGCAGCAGGCGTGCCACCAGAAACATGGCCAGGCTGATGAAGGCTACATTGATGCAGAACAGGTACATTGCCCCCGCCAGAAACGACCAGTGGGCCGTGGCCAGCCCGTAGCCGGCCGTACACAGCGGCGGCATGAGGGCCGTAGCAATAGATACCCCCGGCACCACATTGCTTACTTCGCGCCTGGTAAAGCCAATAGCGCCGGCCGCCCCGCCAAACAGCGCAATGGCCACATCCCAGGTGGTGGGTGTGGTGCGGGCCAGCAACTCGGAGCCAGCTTCGGTTAGGGGCGTAAAGCTGAAATACAGGGCCGAAACCAGCACGCTAAGCCCGGCAGCTATACTCAGGTTTTTCAGCCCCCGGCGCACCAAATCCAGGTTAGCAGTAGCCGCTCCGAAACCCACGCCTACAATCGGGCCCATGAGCGGGGAGATGAGCATAGCTCCGATAATGACGGCCGTGGAATTTACATTCAGCCCCACGGAGGCCACCAGAATGGCAAAAAGCAGCACCCACAGGTTGGTACCCTTAAAGGCGATTCCCGCCTCTACATCGGCCACAATTTCGGCCGGATCAGCCATATCGTTGGCCAGGTCGAAGCGGGAACGAAGCCAGTGCAGAAAGGGTATCGGCATGGGGTTTATTCGGCTTTTAACCACGCAGTGGCTGGCGCAATATCCTCGAAAATGGCTACCTCCGCGTAGCGTCGCAGGGCCTGCACCACCTCGTCGGTGTGCAGGCGCCGCTCCGGATGTTGGTTGGGCAAAGCCGCGTAGCGCACCTGCGGTATCTTCTCCACCATATTCGGAAACCATTCGCTTAGCAGCCAGCCGAGGTCGGCGGGGGCGAAAGCGGCAGGCATGGCGCGGTGGTCGGCCAGGATGCGGCGTAACTTATAGCGCAACAGCAAGTTACGAGCATGTATGTAGAGGGCACGTAGCTCCGCAGTTCTGAGGGGCTCGCCCGTCCAGTGCAGATAAACAAAGGAGCCGGGCACATACAGCACAGAGCCCACGGCATTTGAAAAGTAGTGTTTTGTATCTTCCAGCATCAAAATGAAATTCCCCAAGCAGCCTCAGGATGGAATTGGCAGGCGCCCATCCATCAGTAGGACTGACAGCAATATTGTTAGAAAGGTTATTCTATTAACCCAGCTGCAAAGGACGGAATTAATTACCAGTTCCGCTCCCGGTTGGGCTGGCCACCTGACGCGGGGAGGCCTGGTCATATCACCTGGTAATCAAAACCCGGAGAACCGGCTTGTGTTTGGCCAGTAGTTCATCCCAATTTTTATTGGCCGGGCGCCTGTTTCCTGACGCACGCCCTCATCTATCTGTTTCAGCACCATCCCACTCCTTCCAGACACTTCCCTGGTACATGCAAAGGCCTAACGTTGCAGATTAAACGACAGCAGGCATAGGGTAATTTTGGCCCAGGAACTTCTTTCCGGGGCCGGCGTACGAGTAAAAGCAACTTTACTTCTTTATTCCGATGTGTGGACGGTACACCTTTATTACCCCTCCCGGGCTGATTGAAGAGCGGTTTGAAGCCACCATGCCCGATTTTCCCGCCACCTATAATGCGGCGCCTTCGCAGCAGCTGCCCGTCATCACCAACACGGCACCGCAGCAAGTGCAGCTGGTGCAATGGGGCTTGGTGCCTGCCTGGGTAAAGGACCGCACCTCGGGGCCTCAGCCCATTAATGCCCGGGCAGAAACGCTGGCCGAGAAGCCTTCTTTCCGACAGCTGCTGCAACGGCGCCGCTGCCTGGTGCTGGCCGACAGCTTCTATGAATGGCAGGAAAAGGAAACGCACGGGCTGCCAGCCAAAACGCCCCACCGTATTTTGCTGCGCTCGGGTGAGCCCTACGCTTTTGCGGGTTTGTGGGACGAGTGGATAGACCGGGCCACGGGCGAGGTGCTACCTACCTTTACTATTGTTACTACTGCCCCCAATGCCCTGATGCAACCATTGCACCACCGCATGCCCGTGATTCTGCAGGGACGCGCTGCCGAGCGGGCCTGGCTGAACGATGCGGTTTCCGCGGCTGAGCACCAACAGCTGCTGGCCCCGTATCCGGCCGAGCTGATGCAGGAATATGTCATCAGCAAACTGGTGAACTCGCCCGCGCACAATTCGCCGGAGGTGCTGGAGCCGGTAGCCTAGGCGCTATTAGCCTATTAAAAGCTCTTTCTCCCGAAAAGACAGAAGCCAACCCACTGGCCATAAAGCCGGTGCGGGTTGGCTTCTGGTTTCTGGTTTCTATAGAAGTCAGGACACGGACTATTATCGGGCGGTTTTTGTAGTGTGCAGGCGGAGTGTGGTGCCCTTTAAGCTCGGGCTGATGGCTTTCAGCTGTACTTCACCGGCTATGGCCGCGGCCTGCACAATGGCTACCAGCTGCCCCTGAAACGCCTTCATGCGCGGCAGGTGAAAAGGCTGCAGATTGGTGGGGTCGCCGTTGCCGACGGCCCGGAAGCTACCGGCGCCACTTACCTTGAATTGCAGCTGATTGGTGGCTTCGGGACACAGATTCCCCTGGGCGTCTTCTACCCGGGCTGTCACGTAGGCCAGGTCCTGCCCGTCGGCAGTCAGCGTGTCTCGGTCGGCTACCAGCCTGATGTGGTGGGGTTTGCCAGCGGTGCGCACTTCCTCTTCGGCCACGGGTTTGCCTTGGGCATCGTAGGCTACCACTTTAATTTTGCCCGGCTGGTACTTCACCTCATTCCACATCAGGCGGTAGCGGGTCTGCGGTTTGTCAGACTTGTATTTGGTCTGGCGACCCTGGCTTACGCCGTTCACGAACAGCTCCGCGGAGGGGTAGCTGGTGTACACAAATACCGGCGTGGTCTGGCCTTCGCGGCCGAGCCAGCTCCAGTGGGGTAGCACGTGCAGCGTAGGCTGGGTGGTATTCCAGCGGGCGCGGTAGAGGTAATAGCGGTCCTTCGGGATGCCAGCCAGATCAATAATACCAAAATAGGAGCTGTGCGAGGGCCACTTTTCATCGTAAGGCCAGGGCTCGCCCAGGTAGTCAAAACCCGTCCAGACAAATTCCCCCAGCGTGTAGGGCAGGTCGTCCTGGGCAGCAAACTCCTCATCCGGTATCTGCGACCAGTTACTGGCTTCCAGGTCGTAGGAGGAGGATTGATTATCAGGATACTGCTTGTCCTTGGCCTGCACCACGGGAAATTTATATACCCCACGGCTGCTCACGGTAGAGGCCGTTTCCGAACCCAGCAGCATACCCTGGGGCAGTTTGGTGTAGGCCTCGGGGTAGCGGCTGGGCTTGTAGTTAAAGCCCGGGATATCCAACAAAGCGGCAAAACCATTGCCCACGGCCGCATCAAACTGATCCATACCGGCCGTGACGGGGCGGGTTGGGTCTTCGCGGTGCACAATGTCCTGCAGCCGCTTGGCCAGCTTGGTGCCACCGGGCGCCCACTGGTCGGGCACCTCGTTGCCAATGCTCCACATAATCACGGAAGGGTGGTTCCGGTCGCGGTGCACCATGTTCACCAGGTCCTTTTCCGCCCACTGGTCAAACAGCAGGCTGTAGCCGTTTTTCACCTTGGGGGTCTTCCACTCATCAAAAGACTCCACCATCAGCATAAAGCCCATTTCATCACAAAGCTGCACCAGCTCCGGGGCGGGCATATTGTGGGAGGTGCGAATGGCGTCGCAGCCCAGGTCTTTGAGCAGCGTAAGCTGGTGGCGCAGGGCCGCCGTGTTTACGGCCGCACCCAGGGGGCCCAGGTCGTGGTGGTTGCACACGCCTTTGAACTTGCGCGGCTGGCCGTTGAGGGAGAAGCCCTTTGCAGGGTCAAACGTAAAGGAGCGGATGCCGAAGGGCGTCTGGTACTCGTCCTTCAGCACTTCGCCGGCATAGAGCTTAGAGGAAGCCGTGTAGAGCACCGGCGTTTCCGGCGACCAAAGCTGCGGCTTGGGTACTACCATGTTCTGCTCGAACTCCTGCCCATCGGTTGCGGCCAGCATGGTGGAGGTAGTGGCCACCACTTTTCCGGCCGCATCCCTGATTTCCGTGCGCAGGCGCAGGGGCTGAAAGGCTTTGCCCGCCGTTTCCACCTGCGTGCGCAGCTTCACCCTGGCAAAATCCGCGTTGATGACCGGAGTAGTCAGGTAGGTGCCCCACACGGGGATATGTACATCCTGGGTAACAATGAGGTGCACGTTGCGGTAGAGGCCGGCGCCGGGGTACCAGCGCGAGGCCTCCGGCTTGTTTTGCAGGCGCACGGCCAGCGTGTTGGCACCTTTTGCGTGCAGATAGGGGGTGATGTCTACGGCAAAGGAGTTGTAGCCATACGGCCAGGCGCCGGCTTCCTGCCCATTCACAAACACATGGGCGTCGCTCATGGCGCCATCAAAGAGCAATATGGCCTGCTTGCCCGGAGCAAAGCCCGGTACCTCCAGCCGCCGCCGGTACCAGCCCGTGCCAATGAAGGGCAAGCCGCCAGTACGGCCCGCCTTGGTCTTGGCCTCTTTCTCATTGTTCTGCTCAATCTTCACGGTTTGCAGGTCGTTGCTGCTACTGAAAGGACCGTAGATGGCCCAGTCGTGGGGCACGCTCACCGTCTGCCACTTAGCGTCCGGAAAGTCGGGTAAAGCAGCGTTGGGCTGGTCGCCTTTGGCAAACTTCCAGTTTGTAGTCAGCAGATATTCCTGACGGGTCTGGGCCTGCGCGGTTAGGCAAGCGGTTAGCAGTAGTCCGGCCGCCAGGCTCCGCGCGGCAATCCGCGCAATAAATTCTGTCATCGGAAATAAGTGAAGAAAATCTACTGAATGGAATAAGGACGCAGAACAGTGGGTTTTCAAACCCGCTTATAAATTCAAAGGTATCATTTACACTTATTCGGGCATCGGGGCATTCCCGTCTATCAGGGCGTTGGTTTTTATAGCTACAATCTGCTTTAGGCTGGTGGAAATTGGTTTCTTTCTGTTCCGGGGCGGTAGGCTCTTTGGCGGTTTCAGGCCATCGTCTAAGAGCCTGATTGGAAGTATATCAAACCTCGTTTGTATAAGATAGACCTGGTGGAGAAATGGCGTATGCCGATGCCCTGACACCCACTATCTTTGTGCTCCTCGCGCTAGTGCTGCTATATGAAGATTTTGCTGGTTGAAGATGAAGTCAAGCTAAGCTCATTTGTACGCAAGGGCCTGGAGGGCGAAGGCTACTGGGTGGATACCGCCTTTGACGGGCAGTTGGGCCTGAGCATGGCCCTGCGCGGCGAGTATGACCTTGTAATTCTGGACGTAAGCCTGCCCCAGCTGAATGGCTTTGAAGTGTGCCGGCGGTTGCGGGCCGAGCGGCCCCAGGTGGCCATACTGCTGCTCACGGCGCTGGGTGGCATTGCCCACAAAACCGAGGGCTATGATGCCGGTGCCGATGATTACTTAGTCAAGCCCTTTGAGTTTCAGGAGCTGCTGCTGCGGGTGCGGGCCCTCTACCGCCGCTACCACGATGCCGGCCCCGGCCGCACCCTGTCGGTGGCTGACCTGACGCTGCACCTCACCACCAAGCGGGTAGAGCGCAGCGGGCAGCCCATTGCCCTGACCGCCCGCGAGTATGCGCTGCTGGAATACCTGCTGCTCAATCAGGGCCACGTAGTATCGCGGGTAGATATTGCGGAAAAAGTCTGGGAGCTGAAGTTCGATACCAACACCAACATTATCGAAGTATATATCACCTACCTGCGCCGTAAGATTGATAAGGACTTCTCCCCCAAGCTCATCCATACGGTAGTGGGCATGGGCTATGTGCTGCGAGCCTAAGTTCAAGCGCTATTCCTCTTCATCCCGGTTGCTTACCCCACTTTTGCCTGCATGACAATTCGCGCCCGTCTTACGCTTTTCTTTGCTGGCCTTATGCTGGCCTTGGTGGCGGCGGTGTCGTGTGGGGTATATTTCTTTGAGCGCAACAGCCAGCGGGGTCAGTTTGAGGGGCTGCTCCTGCGCAAAGCGGAGGCTACGGCCAAAGTGTATGTGCGCAGGCACGAGCACCTTGAGCCTACCGACGCTATACTGCTGCTAACCCAGCAGAACCAGTACGAGGCTATTTATGACGATGATAATAACCTGCTCTACGCCAGCAGACCTAATTCCGGGCTAGCAATTACTCCTGGTTTTCTCGCTAGAACCCGCCTGGCTGGGAGGTTGTTTTTCAGCCCCGGGCCTGCGGTGGGTGTGGCACTTTATACCAAAAGTGGAAATGAGGGTTTGGTAGTAGTCATTACGGCTGAAGATAAGTATGGGCAGGAAGGGCTGCAGCGCCTGCGCAACAACTTGCTGATATCCAATATTCTAGGGTTGACTTTCGTAGTTGGTCTGGCAAACCTCTTTGCGGGCCGCGCCCTGAAACCCGTGCAACGGCTCAGTTTGGAAATACAGGCTTTGTCTTCGCGCACCCTCGACCAGCGCCTTTCCACCGGCAACGGCCGCGACGAGCTGGCCCGCCTGGCGGCACAGTTTAATGCCCTGCTCGCCCGGTTGGCCGATACAGTGGCTCAAAACCGCAACTTTGTGTGGTATGCCTCCCATGAGCTGCGCACACCGCTGGCAAACCTGTTGGGTACGCTGGATATTTCCCGGGCCTATGATGAGCGCCCCCAGGATATGCGCGCCACGCTGAGCTCGGCCACGGAGGAAGTACGTCGCCTTATTTCCCTGACAAATGACCTGCTGCTGTTTGCGGAGCTAAGTCAGGAAAAGCCCGCCCACGACCTGCCCCTGACACCCGTACTCCTCACAGAGCCCCTGCTGGATGCCGTGCAGGCGGTGCAGCGCCGCTATCCGGCCAATACCATTGAGCTGCACCTACCCGAAGCGGTGGAAGACTGTCAGGCCCGGGCCCACGCTGAGCTACTCACGCTTGCCCTCGTTAACCTGCTCGACAATGCCTGCAAGTATTCGCCGGCCGGCTCAGCGGTGCACGTCAGCCTGGCCCGCAGCGGGGGTGGGTGCGCTTTTACAGTGCGCGACACCGGCATTGGAATAGCCCCTGAGGCGCTGCCGCACATATTTGAGCCCATGTACCGCGCTGAGGATGTCCGTACCCGCTTCAGTGGTAACGGGGTGGGGCTGAGTCTGGTGCAGCGTGTGGCCGAATTGCACGGCGGCGGCGTTGCCGTGCAGTCCACCGTCGGGAAAGGAACTGAGTTTCGGCTGTGGTTATAGGCTAGCTCTACCGGAGCTGAATAGCTGAGTAGTGGATGCGGTAAGTGTTAATATGCTTTAAAGCAGTTGGAGAAGTGTATCCTTTCACGGGCACGAATGATTCCGTATTGTACTTTTCCCCACAGCAATTGCCGAGGCGTAGCGCGCTGTTATAAATAGGGAATTAATACGGAACGTAGAAAAAGGAAGAAAGCGGTGCTGCGTTCCAAGGGAAAATTACAGTTCGCAAGGCCTCTGCATGCTCCTTTGCCCACATTAGAAACTTCTAATGTCATTCCAATACCACGTTAATATGGCCCCCGCACCTTTGCGCATTCAGTAGCGGAGAACTCAACGGTATGGTCTCATTTCTGCATTTTTTCGAGTTGCAGTCTCAACTGCCAGGCGTCCAGTTTCGCCCGGCCAAAATCCAATTCCAGGCGAAGAGCAGGCAAGCTCACAATATGAGCAGCTCAGTTGCTGCCAAGGGACTGATTACCAGCAAGCTTCCCTATTAAAAGCGGCGCTTTTCCGCCTGTCCACGGCGCCATTTATAGTAAGCTCCAAACGGCTTAATCAGCTAAGCACCTTCCTTCAACTCTTCATTTTCTGGTGTTTTCCAATGCCAGGCAAACTACCTAAAGTCTTTATGAAAAGAATATTCCTGCTCCTGAGCTGGTGCGCCCTGTACGGCGCGGCCGGCTGCACCAAAGAAAAAGAGGAAGTAGAAGAGAAGCTGACCCTGGTAGCTACCAGCCCATTGCTGAAAGACACTACCATTACCAAATCCTACGTAGCGCAGATTCACTCCTACCAGCGCATTGAGCTGCGCGCGATGGAGAAAGGCTATCTGGAGAAGATTTATGTGGATGAAGGACAGCATGTGAAGCAAGGCCAGCTCATGTTCCAGATTAAGCCCACCGTTTACCAGGCCGAGCTGAAAAAGTCGCAGGCGGAAGCCAACTACGTAGGCCTGGAATACCAGAACACCAAGAAGCTGGCCGATAAGAACATCGTGTCCAAAAGCGAGCTGGCGCTGGCTCAGGCCAAGTTTGACAAAGCCAATGCCGAAGTATCCCTGGCGCAAACGCACCTGCAGTTTACTACCGTAAGGGCTCCGTTCAGCGGAATTATGGACCATTTTCAGGCCCGGCTGGGCAGCCTGGTGGATGAAGGCGAGCTGCTGACCACTCTCTCCGACAACAGCAAGATGTGGGTGTACTACAACGTGCCGGAGGCCGAGTACCTCGACTATAAGAAACTAGCCAAATCCAGCGACAGCCCTACAAAAGTGAAGCTGCTGATGGCCAACAACGAAGTGTTTAACCAGACCGGCGTGGTGCAAACCATCGAGGCTGACTTCAATAACGAAACCGGCAACATTGCCTTCCGGGCCACCTTCCCCAACCCCGCCGGGCTGCTGCGCAATGGTGAAACCGGCAGCGTGATTATGACCGTGCCCCTGCAGCACGCCCTGATCATTCCGCAAAAGACCACCTTCGAGATTCTCGAGAAGAAATACGTTTTCGTGGTTGATAAGAACAACGTGGTGCACCAGCGGGAGGTGAGTATCGCCTCCGAGATGCCCGACCTGTATGTGCTCAAATCCGGCCTGACTACCGACGACCGGATTCTGCTGGAGGGCCTGCGCAAGGTGAAGGATGGCGACAAAGTTCGCTATGACTACAAAGCTCCGCAGGCCGTCATTTCGAACCTGAAAGTGTACAGCGAGTAGCTCCGGCCTGGCCTGAGTACGCCCACACTTTATCCTAAAGCCAGAAGAATATGTTTAGTAAATTCATTCGCCGGCCGGTTTTTGCCATTGTTATTTCGGTTGTCATCCTGCTGATGGGCGGGCTGGCCATCATGAAGCTGCCCACCTCGCAGTTTCCCGAAATTTCGCCGCCCCTCGTGATGGTGAGTGCGGCCTACCCCGGCGCCAGCGCCAAGGTGCTTACCGAGTCGGTGCTGATTCCGCTGGAGCAGGCCGTAAATGGCGTGCCCGGCATGAAGTACATGACTTCCGACGCCGTATCGGCCGGCGAGGCCAACATCCAGATTGTGTTCAACCTGGGCACGGACCCCGACCAGGCCGTAGTGAACGTAAACACCCGCATAGCGCAGGTGCTCAACCGCCTGCCCATACTGGTGCAGCGCGAGGGCGTGATTGTGAACCGCGTGGTGCCCAACATGCTGATGTACGTGAACTTGTACTCCAAAGACAAGAACACGGACATGAAGTACCTGTTCAACTTCGCCGGGGTGAACATGATACCCGAGCTGCAGCGCCTGGGCGGCATCGGCCGGGCCAGCATCCTGGGCAGCCGGCAGTACGCCATGCGCATTTGGCTGAAGCCCGACCGCATGCGGGCCTACAACATCTCGGTTGATGACGTGATGAAGGCCTTGGACGAGCAGAGCGTGATTGGCTCGCCGGGCCGCATCGGCCGCTCCGACGGCGGGCAGGCACAGTCGCTGGAATACGTGCTCAGCTACAAGGGCCGCTTCAACGACGTGGAAGAGTACAAGAACGTGATTCTCAGGGCCAACCCCGACGGCGAGAGCCTGCACCTGAAAGACATTGCCAACGTGTCGCTGGGCTCGGAGTTCTACGACATCTACTCCAATCTGAACCAGTATCCCTCGGCGGCCATCGTGCTTAAGCAGACCTACGGCTCCAACGCCTCGGACGTAATTAAGGAGGTGAAGGCCAAGCTGGAAGAGCTGAAAAAAACCAGCTTCCCGCCCGGCATGGACTACAAAATCACCTACGATGTGTCGAACTTTCTCGACGCCTCGATTGAGAACGTAATTCACACCCTGCGCGACGCCTTTATTCTGGTGGCCCTGGTAGTATTCCTTTTCCTCGGCGACTGGCGCTCCACGCTGATTCCGGCCATTGCCGTGCCGGTGTCGCTCATTGGCTCGTTCATGGCGATGCAGGCTTTCGGGCTTACCATCAATATGATTACGCTGTTTGCGCTGGTGCTCTCCATCGGTATTGTGGTGGATAACGCCATTGTGGTGATTGAGGCCGTGCACGCCAAGATGGAGGAGAAGCACATGTCACCCTTCAACGCGGTGCGCGAAGTGGTGGGCGAAATCAGCGGCGCCATCATTGCCATTACCATCATGATGACGGCCGTGTTCATTCCGGTGTCGTTCATGAGTGGCCCGGTGGGGATTTTCTACCGGCAGTTTTCCATCACCATGGCCACGGCTATTGTGATTTCGGGCCTGGTGGCTCTGACGCTGACGCCCGTGCTCTGCGCTATGATTCTAAAGAACAACCACGGTAAGCCCAAGAAGAAAACGCCCATCCAGCGCTTCTTCGATGCTTTCAACCGCGGGTTCGAGAAGTTGACCAACGCCTACACCGGCCTGCTGGAGAAGATTGTGGCCAACCGCGTCATCACCTTCGCCATGCTGCTGGCCTTCGGGCTGGGTATCTGGGCCATCACGGCAAAGCTGCCCGCCGGCTTTATCCCCAGCGAAGACCAGGGCCTGATTTACGCCATTGTACAAACACCGCCCGGCACCACGCTGGAGCAAACCAACGCCGTATCACAGCGCCTCGCCAGTCTGGCTAAAGACGTGCCGGGCATCGCCAACATTTCCACGCTGGCCGGTTACGAAGTGCTGACCGAAGGCCGTGGCTCGAACGCGGGTACCTGTCTGATTGACTTGAAGCCATGGTCGGAGCGCAAAGAATCCATTGCCGACATTATCGGGGCGCTGGAGAAAAAAGCGCACGAGATTCCCGGCGCGACCATCGAATTCTTCGAGCCGCCGGCAGTGCCGGGCTACGGCGCGGCGGGTGGTTTCCAGCTGCAGCTGCTGGACAAGACCAACTCCGGCGACTACAAGGCACTGGAAAAGGTGAACAATGAGTTCATCGCCAAGCTGAAAAAGCGCAAGGAGCTGACCGGCGTATTCACCTTCTTCTCGGCCAACTATCCGCAGTACGAGCTCCAGATTGACAACGAGCTGGCCATGCAAAAAGGCGTGAGCATCGGCAATGCCATGAACACGCTGAGCATCATGGTGGGCTCCACCTACGAGCTGGGCTTCATTAAGTACCAGCGCTTCTTTAAGGTGTACGTGCAGGCTTCGCCCGAATACCGGAAGCTGCCGCAGGACGTGCTAAACATGTGGGCCAAAAACGACAAGGGTGAAATGGTGCCGTTCTCGGCCTTCATGAAAATCGTGAAGTCGCAGGGCGCCAACGAAATCAACCGCTACAACATGTACACCACGGCCTCTATCCGGGGCGGGGCGGCCGAGGGCTACAGCTCGGGCGAAGCCATTAAGGCGGTACAGGAAGTAGCCCAGAGTCTGCCCCACGGCTACGACATTGACTGGGGCGGCTTGTCGAAAGACGAAGTATCGCGCGGCAATGAGTCGACCGTTATTTTCATCATCGTACTGGTGTTCGTGTACCTGGTGCTGGCGGCGCAGTACGAAAGCTTCCTGCTGCCGCTGGCCGTAATTTTCTCACTGATTGCGGGCGTGTTCGGGTCGTTCCTGTTCATCAAGATGTTTGGCCTGGCCAACGACATCTACGCCCAGGTAGGCTTGGTAATGCTCGTCGGTCTGCTGGGTAAAAACGCAGTACTGATTGTGGAATTCGCGGCCCTGAAACACGAGGAAGGCATGTCCGTGCGAGACGCGGCCATCGAAGGTGCCAAAGTGCGTTTCCGTCCTATTCTGATGACATCCTTCGCCTTCATTGCCGGCCTGATTCCGCTGGTGGTAGCCACGGGCGCGGGCGCCATCGGCAACCGGACTATCGGCTCATCGGCCCTGGGCGGCATGTTGTTTGGTACCGTGTTTGGGGTAATAATTATTCCTGGTCTGTACTACTTCTTCGGCACCCTGGCCGGCAAGAGCAAGCTGATTCGAGACGAAAACGAGTCGCCAATTCTGGAAGGAATTGAGCCGCGGGTATTAATTGAAGAAACAGAGGAATATGCTTAATAGAAGCTTAAATCAATTGCTGGGAGCTGCCCTGCTGGCTATTACAGTTGGGGCCTGCAAAACGCCCGAGCTGGTTGTGAAAACGGAAAGCCGCAACACTCCCGCCAGCTACTCTACCGCAGTAGCTACTTCGGACAGCACCAACATGGCCCGCGTCTCGTGGCAGCAATTCTTCACCGACCCTAACCTGCAGGCCCTGATTGGCACTGCCCTGCAGAACAACCAGGAGCTGAACATTACGCAGCAGGAAATTGAAATTGCCCGCAATGAAATTCGTGCCCGCAAAGGCGAGTACCTGCCTTCCGTTAGCTTAGGCGGCCGGGTAGGGGCTGAGAAAGTGGGCCGCTATACGCTCCAGGGTGCTACGGAAGAAAACGTTAACATTGAGGAAGGCCATGCTACGCCCGACCCTCTGACGGAATTTCAGCTGGGTGCTTTTGCTACCTGGGAGGTGGATATCTGGCATAAGCTGCGCACGGCCCGTAAAGCTGCTGCTACCCGTTACCTGGCCAGCATGGAAGGTCGTAACTTCATGGTTACTAACCTTATTTCCGAGCTGGCTACTTCCTATTACGAGCTACTGGCGCTGGATAATCAGCTGGCCATTGTGCAGCAGAACATCGGTATTCAGAGCAATGCCCTGGAGCTGGTGCGCCTGCAGAAAGAGTCGGCGCGGGTTACGGAGCTGGCCGTGAAGCGCTTTGAAGCCCAGGTGCAGCACTCCCGCAGCCTGCAGTTCCGGCTGCAGCAGCAAATTGTGGAAACCGAGAACCGCATCAACTACCTGGCTGGCCGTTACCCGCAGCCCGTTGCCCGGAATGCCCAAGCGTTTAACGATTTGCTGCCGCAGGCTATTCAGGCAGGGCTGCCCGCCCAGATGCTGAGCAACCGGCCCGATGTACGCCAGGCAGAGCAGAACCTGGCCGCCGCGAAGCTGGACGTGCAGGTGGCGCGCGCCAACTTCTATCCTTCGCTCTCCCTTGCGGCGGGCGTTGGGCTGGCGGCCTTTAAACCAGGCTTACTGGTTTCTTCACCGGAATCGATGCTCTTTTCGCTGGCGGGTGATATGATGGCTCCGCTGGTGAATAAGAATGGAATAAAGGCCATGTATTACAATGCCAATGCCGTTCAGACCCAGGCAGTGTATAAGTACGAGCAGACCATCCTGAATGCCTATGTGGAAGTAGCCAACCAGCTTTCCAATATCAGCAACCTGGAAAAAAGCTACGACGCCAAAGCCAAGGAAGTAGCGGCGCTGAACCAGTCCGTGGAAATTTCCAACAGCCTGTTCCGCTCGGCTCGGGCAGACTATACGGAAGTTCTTTTCACCCAGCGTGATGCCCTGGAATCTAAGTTCGACCTGATTGAAACAAAAATGCAGCAGCTCAATGCCTCGGTGAATGTGTATCGGGCGCTGGGTGGCGGCTGGAGGTAAGCCCGGCAGAATGCCCCACACAGGCGAGTAAGGCGTAACGACCCCGGTATAAGGACAGCAAGTTGTACGCTACCTTATGCCGGGGTCATTTTTTTGTGATATGGGTATGAAGGAAGCAGCAGCTGGCGCAACGCTTTATAGCAGTCGGATGTGGCTATAGATGCCTTATCCTGGCGGGCGGTGTGGTGGTATTGGGAACAATTACTTTCTTTGTCGCCCTTCCTGGCGCGGTAAGAAGCCGCCAGCCTTTTAGGAGCTGAGTCCGTATCACAACCACCCGCAGGAAATCAATCCAAATTTCCTACTCAAATCAGAAGAAATGAACAAAATTAAGGTAGCAAACCCGGTAGTAGAGCTGGATGGCGACGAGATGACCCGCATCATCTGGAAATTTATCAAAGACAAGCTGATAACGCCCTATCTGGAGCTGGATATCAAGTATTACGATCTGGGCATTGAGTATCGGGATGAAACCAATGACCAGGTGACGATTGACGCCGCCAACGCCATTAAGCAGTACGGCGTGGGTATTAAGTGCGCCACCATCACCCCGGACGAGGAGCGGGTGAAGGAGTTCAACCTGAAGCAGATGTGGAAGTCGCCGAACGGCACTATCCGCAACATTCTGGATGGCACCGTTTTCCGCGAGCCGATTGTGATGAGCAACGTGCCGCGCCTGGTGCCCAACTGGACGGCGCCCATCTGCATCGGCCGCCACGCCTTCGGCGACCAGTACCGCGCTACCGATTTTGTAACCAAAGGCAAGGGTAAACTCAAAATCACCTTCACCCCGAAGATGGTGGTCAGGAGCAGTCGTTTGAAGTGTACAACTTCCAGGGCGACGGCGTGGCGCTGGCCATGTACAACACCGATGAGTCTATCCGGGGCTTTGCCCATGCCTGCTTTAACCAGGCCCTGATGAAGGGGTGGCCGCTGTACCTCTCCACTAAAAACACCATCCTGAAGAAGTATGATGGCCGTTTCAAGGACATCTTCCAGGAGATTTACGAGCAGGATTACCTGGCCAAGTTCAAAGAAGCCGGCATTACTTACGAGCACCGTCTGATTGATGACATGGTGGCCTCGGCTCTGAAATGGAACGGCAACTTTGTGTGGGCCTGCAAAAACTACGATGGCGACGTGCAGAGCGACACCGTAGCGCAGGGCTTCGGCTCGCTGGGCCTCATGACTTCTACGCTGGTAACGCCAGACGGCGGCACCATGGAAGCCGAAGCGGCCCACGGCACCGTGACGCGCCATTACCGCGACCATCAGAAAGGCAAGCCTACTTCTACTAACCCCATTGCCTCCATTTTCGCCTGGACGCGCGGTCTGGAGTTCCGGGGCAAGCTGGACAACAATCAGGAGCTGATTGATTTCTGCCATGCGCTGGAAGCCGTGTGCATTGAAACCGTGGAAAGCGGCAAAATGACCAAAGACCTGGCCGTTTGCATCCACGGCAACAAAGTAGAGCACGGCCGGGATTACCTCTACACCGAGGAGTTCCTGGCAGCGCTGGACGAAAACCTGAAAGTGAAACTGGCTAAGTAAGCCGGCTATTACTGCTAACAAAAGCCCATCCGGGAATCGGATGGGCTTTTGTATTTAAGATTTTTTTGTTCAGGCCAGGCACTCGACGAGAGTAAGAAGGTAATTAGCTTGAATGCCGCTTCCAATACTTTGTAGCGCAACCTTACCCTTTCATTCACTCTGCCAAATTGTAGCAAAGGGGAGCTGGAAAGCCGGCCAGATCAGCACCTACTTTTTGTAGGAACTATTCTCCCCGCCTGGCCAGCTTTTTTCTTAAGGGCACTTCCTATCTTTAGGGCCACAATCTGGTGATGGGGTACCACCACGAACCGCCGAAGCCGTTCCGCTTTGCGCTGATGACTCCTACGTTTACCACGGCCTGAGGCCCGGGAGCGTGGATTCTATTGGCTTTACCCTCCGCCTGTGGCTGCTCGCCCTTCCCGCTTCCGGTTCTTCCAGCCTGCGCTGGCCATTGAACAAACTCCGCATCTTCTCTTCCTGGTTCGCTGGCTGCTGATCTGCGCCGGCATTGGAGTGCTGGCGGGCACGGCTTCCGCTTTTTTCCTGCTTTCCCTGGACTGGGTGACGGCCTGGCGGGAAGCCAACCCCTGGATAATCTGGCTGTTGCCGGTAGGCGGTTTTATCATTGGGGCCAGCTACCATTACCTGGGCCAGAGCGTGGTGCGCGGTAACAATTTGCTCATTGACGAAATCCATAACCCAAGCAGGATCATACCACTGCGCATGGCGCCGCTGGTGCTGTTCGGCACGCTGGCTACGCACCTGGTGGGCGGCTCGGCCGGGCGGGAGGGCACTGCCGTACAAATGGGCGGCTCCCTGGCCGATCAGCTCACCCGGCGGCTGCACCTGCGCCCCCGCGACCGTAAAATACTGCTCATTGCCGGCATCAGCGCGGGTTTTGCGTCGGTGTTCGGAACGCCTTTGGCGGGGGCGGTTTTTGGGCTGGAAGTGTTTTTGATTGGCTCCATCCGCTACGATGCTATACTGCCCAGCTTCCTGGCCGCCATAAGTGCCGATCTGGTTACCCGGGCCTGGGGTGTGGGCCACACCCAGTATCCGCAACTGGCAGTGCCGGCCATTACACTGCAGGCGCTATTGCTGACCGTGGCTTGTGGCGTCTTATTCGGGCTCGCGGCCCGGAGCTTCGCCAGCCTCACGCATCAAATCAGCCAGTGGTTTAAGCGCCTACCCTACCGCCGCTACGCCCGGTGGTGGGGGGCATAATGGTGGCCCTGGCCGTAGCGGCTCTGGGTACCACCAAGTACATTGGGCTGGGCATACCTACCATTCTGGCCGCTTTTGATGCCCCGCTTCCTCCCTATGATTTTCTGCTGAAGCTGCTGCTGACCGCACTTACCCTGGGCTGCGGTTTTAAAGGCGGCGAAGTGACGCCCTTGTTCTTCATAGGCGCCGCCCTGGGCTCAGCTTTAGGTGTTGTGCTGCCGCTGCCTGTGGCGCTGCTGGCGGCCATGGGATTTGTAGCGGTTTTTGCCGGAGGCGCGAATACGCCGCTGGCCTGCACCTTTATGGGGGTGGAGCTCTTTGGCTCCCACGCCGGCATTTATCTGGGCCTGGCCTGCGTGGTTGCCTATTTATTTTCCGGCCATGCCGGCATTTACTCCGCGCAGGTTATTGGCCATGCCAAGCACCTGCGTTATGGCCGGGAGCAGGGCCGGCAGCTGGGAGATATCCCATCCCACCGGAAACAGGAGTAGCGAATTTTCAGACTTTTCTCGTTGGCCGATCCGTTGGCGTTATTCCATCCGGCTTTTTCCGCCTAAGGAAGAATGAAGGAAAGGTCGGCGCTGATGAGGTTGGCGGTCAGACCGGTGCTTTGGCGGTAATAGGCGTAGCGTACGTCCAGGGACTTGAACTTGGTAATGCCACCCCCAAAGGTTTTGAAGCGGCCGATGCCGTACACCGGCGAGTAGCGCAGCCCCAGGCCAAACTTATTAGCGGAGAAAGCCGCCAGGTCATAGTCGGAGGTGAAGTATTCTTCCGTGATGGAATGCGCCAGGTAAGGGGCAAAGTAGTCGGCGGCGGTTTGGGTGTGGTAGCGGTAGAAGGGATATACTACGAAAAAGGGCGTCAGCTTCACGGGCGCTTCCAGCTCCAGGGTATGCGCCGTGATGCCGAAGTTGTCGTTGTAGAAGCGGTAGAAGGTGCGCAGCTGGATTAAATCAGAAGCGTAGTAGGTAGCGCGCAGGCCCACGGGGTATTTGTAGCGTTGGCGGGGCAGTACTTCTGCTTTGGCCGCGCCAAACGCTCCGCCGGTTTCCTGAAAATATACCCGATGGAAAGGCGTACTCAGCAGGCCACGCTGAGCCACCAGCTCGGTGCTCACGGCCAGCTGCAGGCGCTGATTAACTACCTGTGAATACACCAGATTCAGATTGAAGCTTTGGCGGGTATCAAAGCCGGAGCCGTGCTCGTGCCCGCCCCGCGCAGCTCAACCGGCAGTATCAGCGTGGCCCGGTCAAAGAAAGCCTGGGCGGCTACGCTAAGCTGGCGGTTGCCATCAACCGAAGCCTGCGACCAGGACCCCGTAACATTGAAGGAGATATAGTCATACTCCTTGGAAAAGCCGGCGCCAGCCCCCACAATGGTGCGCTTGTTAGCTAACTGGCGCGAAATGCCCAGGTCCAGGTGGTAGCGGGTATCGCGGGCGGAGGGCGACGACAGCACCTGGTCGATGCGGTCGGTGGAGGCGGAGGAGTAAATATCCATGCCCATATTGGCCGAAACGCGGGTAGCCGAATCCAGGGGCACATTCAGGATAATGGTAGGCGTGAGGTCCGTGAGCTGCTGGGTGCCCTGGCCCCCTTCCACCGCGCTGTGGTTGCCATCCTGCTGATAATAGCTCATCAGAATATTCAGCTCGGTTTCGCCGTGGTTGCTGGGGTTGGCCGGGTTGCCGGCCGCTGGTGTGTTGGTGCCGGCTCCTTGGCTGGCAGGTTGCGGGGTCTGGGCCCAGGCTTGTGCCGGCAGCAGGAGCGTAGCAAGGAAAGAAGCGTAGAGTAGGCGGGTCATAGTAGAAAGCATCAGAAGCAGAACAATTAATTGCAGCCGCAGCCGCCACCTACTTTGCCACCATTGGCACCGCCGGCCCCCTCGCGGTAACTTTCAAAGTTGGTTTCGTACACTTCTATGCGCTTGTTCGCCAGCTTCATATCCTCATCATTCAGGTACACTTTCTGGTAAGCCGCCACCGAGACACAGCTGGCAAGTCCGGCGCTGCCCGCAAGCAGCATCAGCCCACCAAACAGCAGGCGTAGTAAATTAGAATGTTTCATGGGGCAGCAGGTGAGGAGGACGGAGCAGAAGTTTGATTGGCGTTTTGGTAGTAGTTAACCTGCATTTCTTTAGAAGCCAAGGTGCGGCCATCGTTGGTAATCAGGGTGCAATCCACCCCTTTCAGGCGGTTGATGAAGGCCAGGCCTTCTTCCGGGCCCAGCACAAACACCACCTCATCCAGGCCATCGGCCAGCTCTACATCCGGACAGATAATGGTAACGGAGCGCAGACCGGTGGCGGGGTAGCCGGTGTGGGGGTTGATGATGTGGCCATAGTATTGCCCTTTCACCGTGAAATACTGCTCGTAATTACCAGCCGTGACCACGGCCATATCTGTTACGGTAAGCCAGGAGGAAATGGTTTGCGGGTGGGCCGGGTCGCCAATGGCAATGCGCCAGAGGGAACCGTCGCCCTGCCGACCCCAGCAGGAAACGTCGCCGGAGCCGTTAATAAGGCCGCCTTTTATCCCCATTTGCTTCATCAGCTCCTGGGCCCGGCGCACGGCATAGCCCTGCAGAATACCAGCCAGATTCATGCGCATGCCTTTTTCCCGGAGCATCACGGAGTGGTTGGCTGGGTTCAGCACCACGTTTCGGTAGTTAATGCGGCGCACCGAGGCCCGCACCACAGCCGAGTCGGGCAGGGCCGCGTGCTCCTGCCGGTCAAACTTGTATATTTTCTCGCCGCCCGCAAAGGTGATATCAAAGGCACCGTTACTTAAGGCCGAGAGCTTTAAGGTGCGCGCAATCAGGTCGTACACTTCCTGATCTACTACGACAGGCCGGAGGCCGGCCGCCCGGTTTATGCGCGTAATCTGGGAGGTGGAATCCCAGTAGGAAAACAGCCGGTCGATGCGCTGGGCCTCCTTTATGCCGGCCCGGATGCTGCGCCAGGCCAGGGAGTCATCGGCGGAAACGGCCGTGAAGGTGAAATGGGAACCCATCAGGTGCGCGCTCCGGGTAAAATTACGGGGCTGCGGCCGGGCCGATGTCTTTACTTGCGCAAATGCCGTGCTACCACCACTCAGCAGAAAGCAGAGCAGCAGCAGCACGGCAGGCAGCCGGAAAAAACCTGACCAGGAAGGCGGTTGATGGGGCATTAGGCTTATTTTTTCTCCAGCAGCTGGGTTAAATGCGCATCATAAGCAGTGGCACCTCCCGCGCGGTAGCCGGTGCGGGCCAGCACTTTACCCTCGGGGGAGAGCAACACCACCAAGGGGAACGAACCAGCCGAGTTTAACTGCGCCGCAGCCTGCTCATTTCGCTTGGTCTGATCAGCGGGGAGTTTATGCTTTTTGCTGCGGGGGAAGTCGAAGCGGGCCAGCACGAAACGGTCTTTGGCATACTGCTCAAATTCCGGCTGATCAAAAACCTCCTGCTTCAGCATGATGCAGGGCTTGCACCAGTCGGAGCCGGAGAAGACGGCCAGCACGGGTTTATTGGTGGCTTTGGCCTGTTGCAGGGCGGCCGTCAGGTCAGAGCTCCAGGTAAGAGCCGGGGTTTGGGCCTGGGCCCCGAAGGCAGTCAACAATACGAAAAGGCAAAGAAAGAGGAAACGCATGGCGAGAAGGTGAGAGTTTGATTCCTTCAACATCGAAGATTAAAATAAGATTAAAACATAAACCGTGCTACATACGGCGGCCATCTTAAATGGGTCATCAATCTGCCTTAAATTAACCAGAAAGCATGTTTTTAATTCAATGACAGATGCGAAACAGCATGAGCAAGGCAGCTGAATAATGAGCTTACCAGTTAGTTTAATGACGTTGACACAAGTGGCAAAACAGATAGCCCCAGGCAGGTGCAAACCGGCTTGGGGCTATAAATACAAAGGCATCCGTAATAGGGCAGAAAGTGCTGTTGGGGTATTTTTTGTACACTACTAACCAGAATTAGCTGATCAGCAGGCGCTATGCCTGGCCCTCAACTGCAATTCTACCAGAACTTGACGTAGAGGGCCATAATGATCAGCAGGGTGATAACAATCATGGCCAGCGTGCCCGGGCTTACCTTGAACAGGCGGGCATCTACCGGAATGGCCTTGGGGTTCGTACTAGGCCCGGCCAGGCTCATGCCCACCATCAGCACAAAGGTGAAGGCAAAGGAAAGGCCCATACAGATGAGGAACGGAATTTCAAATTCGCCGTTGCCGTTGGGGAAGGCGGTGTAAAACCAGGTTTCATGGCCGAAAAGCAGCGGCGCAAACTTGCTGAAGAATACCGACAGCACGAAACCCGACAGGATACCGGCAATGCCCGCCTGCGCCGTGGTGCGCTTCCAGAACAGGCCCAGAATAAACACGGCCACAATACCTGGGGAGATATAGCCCGTGTACTTCTGAATGTAGGTGAAGCCCCCTTCGCCCCCAATGCCCAGCAGGTCCTTCCAGGTCAGCAGAATGGCCATAAGCATGGCCGCGAAAACCGTCAGCCTACCCACCCACACCAGTTTCTTCTCATCCGACTCGGGGTGCAGGTAGCGCTTGTAGATGTCCAGGGTAAAAATGGTGGAAATGGAGTTGGCCTTGCCGGCCAGGGAGGCCACGATGGCCGCCGTCAGGGCCGCCAGCGACAGCCCTTTCAGACCATTGGGCAGGAACGTGAGGATGGCCGAGTAGGCGTTGTCGGCGTTGAAGGCGCCCGTCGAGCTCATTTCCGGCTGCAAAGAGCCATTCTTGTGCAGCACGTAAGCCGCAATACCGGGCAGCATCACAATCACCGGCATGAGCAGCTTCAGGAAACCGGCAAACAGGATACCGGTACGGGCCGTCTTCAGGTCGGCGCCCAGCGCGCGCTGGGTGATGTACTGGTTGCAGCCCCAGTAGTTCAGATTTACAATCCACTGGCCGGCGGCGTACATGGCAATGCCGGGCACCATCAGATACTTATTGATATCGACCTGGGGCGTGGTGGCGGTGGGCTTCTCAAAGACCATATGGAAGTGGTCCCCGGCATCATGCATCATGGCGTTGAAACCCGCCAGGGCATCGTGACCCAGCCCAAATTTCTCACTGACCAGCGTCAGGGCCAGGTAGGTAGTGGCCAGGCCCCCAATGATGAGCACCGTTACCTGAATGACATCGGTGTAGCCCACCACCTTCATCCCACCCAGGGTAATGATGAGGGCAAACACGGCCAGGGCCACCATAATCAGGTGGAAGCTTTCGCCCCCGCCAATCAGGTTGCTGATGGCCAGCGCCCCGAGGTAAAGAATGGAGGTCAGGTTGACCAGCACATACAGGAACAGCCAGAAAATACTCATGATCAGGCTCAGGGCCGCGTTGTAGCGCTGTTCCAGAAACTGGGGCATGGTGTAGATCTTCTGCTTGAGGTAAATGGGCATAAAGAACACGGCCACAATGATGAGCACAATGGCCGCTACCCACTCGTAGGCCGCTACCGCAATGCCCACCTGAAACCCGTTGCCGGACATGCCGATGAACTGCTCGGCCGAGATATTGGAGGCAATCATGGAGGCGCCAATAGCCCACCAGGTCAGGGAGCCTTCGGCCAGGAAGTAGTCCTTGGTGTCCATCTGCGCCTTCTGCTTGCGCTTGTAGACGTAGAAGCCGTAGGCGGATACGCCTATCAGGTAAAAGAGAAAAACCGCTAGGTCCAGCGTGTTAAAGGCATTTTTCATGCGAAGGGTGGGAAAGCGGAAAGTTTAGCGTGGGAGAAGGTGGCTGGAACGTAATTACCATCCTTCAGAAAGTGAAATAACACGAAAGTAAACGCTCTTTTAGATTCTTCCCAGGGCAAGGCATTTCAATACTGCCATTACCACGGAAAAGTACTACGGTTTGCAGCAACGGGCACCGGATGGGCCCTTATGACCTTAGGAAACACTCCGGTTTTCACTGATTATTTCTGCCTTAAGACGACAGCTTGTAAGTAGAAATCAGTAACTGATTTCAGAAAACACGGAAAATGACGGAGGTAAATAACCTAAAAGTACTATATCCTATATCGATTTTTAATTCCGTCGTAAGTAAGGATGCATTTAGCTGACTTGCTTTTATTATCCTGTTCTATTCTATAAAAAAAGCCCCTGTTATGATCCGTATTATGCTGGTGGACGACCATGCCCTTATTCGGGATGCTATCCGGTCTTTGCTTGAAGGAGAAGTTAATTTTCAGCTGGTGGGAGAAGCCGCTAACGGGCAGCAGGCCCTTGACTTGCTGGCGGAAACCCCCACGAATATTGTGCTGATGGATGTAAATATGCCCGTTATGGGTGGAGAGGAAGCCACCGAAATTATTTGCGCCAACTTTCCGAAAACCAAAGTGCTGATCCTGAGTATGCTGAACAATAAAGAGTTTGTTCGGCGGTTAATGGACGCCGGCGCATCGGGTTATATCCTGAAAAATGCCGGAAAGGCCGAAATTGTCTTGGCAATCCGGTTTATCATGACCGGTCATCCGTTTATGAGCTCGGAGTTGGGGTTAGGCCTTTTAGGGAGACAAACATGGGGGATATATGCGCCTGACACCATTAAAAGGTGAAAAGACTATTTCCGCTTTAGTTAAGGTTTTGAAGCTCATAGCCACGCCTAAAACTTCTGCCCAGTTTTCACCGGTAAGCGCACCATTGAAGCCCACGGCCCAAACCTAAAGGATTAAACCCCGGTGAAGAACAAGGCTGCACTGCCCCATTTTGCCAATACTAAAGAGCTGTTGAGTAAGACTCATTGTATTGCTGGCTAAAGCCATTGTTAAAATGCCTGGGCCTTAAAACCTGGCCAGACGCTGACTAAAAAGTCCGCTTTTAAGCCGCACCGTGGCCTGATACAGGCCGGGCTGCAACGCAGGGCAGATTTCCACACGGTTTATGCCCGGCTGCACCAGCTGCATCTGCTGCCACACCAATCTGCCACGCCCATCCGAGAGCGTCAGCTGGGCTACCTCGGCTCGGGCACTGGTAATATCCAGCGTGAGCTGCTGCTTAAAGGGGTTTGGGTAAGCGCTTAGCCCCGGTGCGGCACCAGTAAACTGCACTGATACGGGCCCATAATACGTGGACTTACCGGATGCATCTTCCTGGCGCAGCCGGTAGAAGTAAAGGCCCGCCCTGCCCACCGCTGCATCAGTAAACGAGTAGCTGGTAGCGCTATTACTGCTTTCCATGGAACTGGCTATATACCCAATGCTCTGGAAGCGCTGGCCCGCGGGTGCTACTTCCACGCCAAAACCACGGTTATGCTCCTCCATGGCCGTAGACCAACGCAACAAGGCGCCACTGCCCAGCCGCTGCGCCGTAAACGACGTAAGGGAAACCGGTAGCGGGTCGCTCTCCAAAGAAAAATAGTCCATCAGCTGCCCAGAGCGGGTAAAAAACTGCCCCGTGAGGGTATTATGCGAGGCGGTAAGTAACAGGGCGCCATAGTCGGCGGCGTATAAGAACTGCGTATTTATACTGGGTTTTGCCACGCGGGTAAGCTCGCTACCACCCACCCCATTCACAATGTAGGTCAGCCCATCTACCAGCAGGCGCTCATAATGGTGGTTGTGCCCCGCCAGGACCAGCGAAGCTCCCCACGCTTTAAACGGCCACTGCATCACGGTAATATTGCCGTACACCCCGGATGAGTAAGGCGCATGATGGAAATACACAATTTTCCAGGGCTTACTGGAATTTGCCAGGCCTGCCTGCAGCCACTGCGCCTGCTTAGAAGTATTGCTGATGCCATCCGGCTCCTCGGAGTTGCTATTCAGCACGAAGAAATGCACGTTGCCCCGCACATAGTCATAATACCGCTCATTGCCGGGCAGACTAAAATAACTAAGGTAAGGCTGCCCGCTGCTGGTTAAAAAATCATGATTACCCAGGCTGGGAAAAAATGCGTTGGCTTTGGTAGAAGAGGCTGCGCCAAAAGAGCCCGAATAAGGGTAGATGTAGCTATGATAGTATTGCCCGATATTCCGGTCAATGGTAGCCGCCTCACCGTATTCGTAGTTATTGTCGCCCATCGTAATGATGAAGTCAGGTTTCCAGCTTAGCACCAGAGCGGCTACATCCTGCTCGGGTATTCCGGCCTGTCCATAATCTCCGATAGCGGCAACCCGCTGCGCCGTTCCTTGCAGTGAATTCAGGCAGAAACCTATTGCCAGCCAAACACACCACACCCATTCCCTACCCATAGGCGCCAACATTTAATAAGCATTTCAATACTTAAATATAATAAATGATATTGTTATATATTTTGTTGTTATATTTCTATTATTTAACTAATGAATAAATTCTTGTGTTTTGGAAATTCCTAAAAGGCTATAGCTGGCAGGCGTAATACCGCTTTATCCATAAAATAAGTAACCACCTGGAGGCCCGGTATAAATGACATTTATTTTTTATATCGTTTTGAATATCAATTGAATCTAGGAGCGCTCCATTTCCTTGAAGCGAAGTCAGCAAGGCAGGAGCATCCTTTTTTCATGCTGAACTAATCAGGCAAGCATTACCTTAGACCAAAGCCCAACTGTGCTATTACACACACCGCAGGCCTTTCCTACTTATGCTGATAGCTCATCCCTTCATGTTCAAATTGAATCTCGTGATTAAAAAAAGGCTGGCGCTCCTGCTGGCAGTTGGTATAATGGCGGCTTGCAAAGCCGATGTGCCCGCTACGCCTGCCCCGGTTAACAATCCAACCACTACTACGCCACCTCAGTATGGCACACCATTCGCCGGCGTACCCGACCGGCAGGACGCCGTTATTTACCAGGTGAATATGCGCGCCTTTAGCCAAAGCGGCAATTTTGCGGGCGTTACGGCCCGGCTTGATTCCATTAAAGCGCTGGGGGCAAATGTAGTATACCTCATGCCTATATATCCGATTGGTCAGGTAAAAGGCGTGAACTCGCCTTATGCCGTGAAAGATTACCAGGCCGTAAACAGTGAGTTTGGCACCCTGGACGACCTGCGTACGTTAGTTGATGCCGCCCATGCCCGTGGTCTGAGCGTGATGCTGGACTGGGTTGCCAACCACACCAGCTGGGATAATGCCTGGATATCGGCGCACCCCGACTGGTATCTGCAGAACACCAACGGCACCATCCTCAGCCCGCCCAACACCAACTATACCGATGTGGCCCAGCTCAGCTTCAACAGTGCACCTATGCGCCTGGAGATGATTTCGGCTATGAAATCCTGGGTATATACCGCCAACGTGGATGGCTTCCGGTTTGATTACGCCGATGCGCCGCCCGCCGAATTCTGGAAGCAGGCCGTGGATACACTGCGCCACATTAAAACCCACAAACTCCTCCTGCTTGCTGAGGGAACCCGCAGCTCCCACTTCACCAGCGGCTTTGACTACATTTTTGGGTTCAATTTTTATGGCGGCCTGTGGGATGTGTACCGCCGCGATGCACCCGCTACTACGTTTGATGCCCTGAATACGAAAGAATACCTGGGCGCGACGGGTACGCAGCAAGTAGTGCGCTATACCACCAACCACGACGTAAATGGCTCCGATGGCACGCCCGTTACCTTATTTGGAGGAGATGCCGGGGCAATGTCCGCCTTTGTAATTGCCTCCTGTTATAAAGGCGTGCCCATGATTTACAACGGGCAGGAATCGGGGATGCGTACAGCCATTCCCTTTCCCTTCACCTCGGTAAAGGTTAGCTGGGATGTTCATCCGGAAGTGACGCAGGCGTACAAGCAGCTGCTCCGAGCCCGCGCCGGCAGTGCGGCCCTTCGGCACGGCACTCCCACCTCGTACAGCACCGCTGATGTTTGCGCTTTCACCAAAACGGAAGGTACTGAGCAGGCCTTTGTACTGGTAAATGTGCGCAATGAGCCTGTGGAATATACCGTTCCGGCTGCCCTGGCCAATTCCACCTGGACGAATGCTCTGCTGAATAAAACCGAAACCCTCGGCAGCAAAGTTGTCCTGCCAGCTTACGGCTATATGGTGCTTAAGAAGTAGGGTAGAGTACTCCATGGGATGTACAAATGCCTCTGGCCGTGTTAGACATTCCCAATTCTTCCGGGGCTAATGCGTCTTATGATTTGGGAAGTCAAACCCATGATAAGATACTTTGTGCGGCCCTTGCCTAAGGCCAGGTCATCATTCTCGGCTTTTTTGATTTCTATAATCATAAGTACCTGCATTCCGTTTTCCTCACCAGATTCTGGGTCAGGCTCCTCATCAGTTCCATCTAATAAAGAGCCTAATCTGCCCAGTGTAACAGGAAGCTTTATTTTCTCGATATTCCACTTAGGTTCGCAGGGCTCCAACGGGCCGGTATGTGTTGATGAGCACGCCCGTGGACAACAACTGCGTGCTCACGAAAACCAGTTCGCGCGGGTCAGCCCGTTCCGAAAAGAAGCGCTTGCCCCGGCCCAGCAATACCGGGTAGACCAGTAGTACCACCTCCTCAACCAACCCTTGTTCGAGCAACAGGGAGGTCAGCGTGGAACTGCCCCAGACAATCAGGTCCGGACCGTCTGGGGCCTTGAGGCCGCGAATACCCTCCATAATGTCCGCGCCTAAGTCCTGGACCGGGCCCCAAGTGAGGCTGTCCGGGTGGTGGGTCGCCACGTATTTCGTCGCCGCGTTCAGCGCGTTTGCCATCGGACTATTCCCGGCCTGGGGCCAGAAGCCGGCCCAGGTATCGTAGGTACGGCGGCCCAGCAGCAGATCGAAGGGGCTGCCCTGGGCCTCGACCACGGCCGCTAATCCTGCCGGCGTCCGATACGGTGCCGTCCAGTTGCCATGCGCGAAGCCTTCACCATCTTCGTGCTGAATCACGCCGTCCAGCGAGATGTGCGCCATTATTCGGATCTTCCTCATCTCGTCAATTAGTTGTTTACTTTTGATACCCGATTTAAAAGAATGGATGCTCCGAAGGAGGAGCAACCGGGAGTAATCGGAGGGTAGTGGCGGCTGTTTGCCTTCATTTTTCAGCCATTGTCCGGCACTACCTGGCCGACATTTGCTGCAGCGTCCACGTATTGCCATCGGGGTCCTGGAAGCCGGCGTACAGCATGCCGCCACCCAGGTCTTGAACGGCACCCATGGGCACGCCCCGGCCTGCCAGCTCTGCGCGGGCTTGCGTTAAATCCGCCACTATCAGGTGCAGGCCCCGCAGGGAGCCTGGCGCCATGGTCAGGCCGGCTAATCCCTGGCTCAGCACAATGGAACAGGCGGAGCCCGGCGGGGTGAGTTGCACCACCCGCACTGCGGGGCGGGGCTGCACGTCGTGGTCGAGCACAAAACCAACCTGTTCAGCATAAAACGTTTTGGCGCGGTCGATGTCGCTGACCGGTAGGGGCACGAGCTCCAGTTTTAACTCCATAAAACAAGCGCGAAAAGGAAGGGTGAAAAGTTCGATAGCCGTTGCACGGTAGCTTAAGCCGGTTAGCGCCAACAGCGGGCGGCGTAATGTAGGCGCACGCTGGCCCCGGTTATTGACCGGTGGGCTGCGGCCGGGGCTTGAAAACCAGGCGAAATGCCCGGAGCGCCGCCGGATGGTAAATAGTAGCGTGCGTTTCCTCCGGCATGGGTTGATAATACCAGGTGAGGCGGCTCTGCGGAACTTTTTGTAGCACGCCGGCGAGGCGAAGTGCCTCGGGTGCTTTATAACCGTCCCGGCTGAATGCCACGTACAGCGTTTTGGCCGGGTCGCTATAGGAGCTCAGCCGCTGAGCCGCCTGGTCTACCAGCTGGCCCTTGTTCCACCACACGCTGGGGTCAAATGCCACGTAAGTATCAAACAAAGCCGGCTCCAGCACCAGCGTTTCCATTACAAATAAGCCGGCCAGCGACTCCCCCACAATGCCCGTTTCGCCGGTGGTGCGGTAGCGCTGCCGGATCAGTGGCATAAGCTCCGTGCGCAGAAAGGTGCGGTAAGCCGCTGAGCCGCCAACTTTGGGCGCAATTTTGCGGTCCTCGGGGTCGGTGGTGGGGCCGGTAAGGTCGCGCCGGCGCTGGGTGTTTTCGATGCCCACCAGGATAAAGGGGCGCATGGTATTATTGCCGGTGAGCACCTGCACCAGGCCCGCTACATGCAGAAAATCTTCGCCCAGGCCGCCGTCGGGCATATACAGCACCGGCAGCCGGATTGCTGCCGAGTCAGCGTAAATGGGCGGCAGATACACGTTGATGCGGCGGGTTTCGCCGAGCGCCGCGGAGGTAATCGTGAAGGTTTGACCGATGGTCAGCGGGGAAGGCTGCTCCTGGGCCCGTGCCACGGGGCTTAAAGCAAGCCGGAGCAAAAACAGGAAGAGAAAAAGCAGATGGATGGCTTTCAAAATCAGTTGAAATAAAGGTTAAGCAACTATCCTCGCACGCCAAGAAAGGCAGGCAGGTTGTTGCGGTAGTTGCGGGTCCATTTGAGCGTTTCGCCGTTGGCCATTTTCACTAGATATTCGCCATTAAAGTAGGTTTCCAGTTCGATGATGTGGTTCAGGCCCACGATGCAGGAGCGGTTGATGCGAGTGAAATCCAGCGAGGCCAGCTGCGGCTCCAGCTGGGTCAGGCTCTGGTAAATGAGGTGGGTGTGGGTAGCTGTGTGTACGCTGATATAATTGCGGTCCGCCTCGAAATACAGAATATCGGCGGTTTTCACGAAGAACAGCCGGCGCTGCTCCTTCACCAGCAGGCGCTGCAGAAACGCGGGCGCGGGCGGGTCTACTTCCGTTAGCAAAGCCTGCAGCGCCTGGGTGGAGGCGGCGCTGATGCGCGCGGCCAGGTGCTGTTTCACGCGGTCCAGGGCCTGCTGAAAGCGCAGTCGGTCAAACGGCTTGAGCAGGTAGTCGGTGGCGCTGACTTCGAAGGCGCGCAGCGCGTACTGGTCAAACGCGGTGGTGAAGACCACAAAAGGCTGATGGTAGGGCCAGACTTCGCGCAGCACTTCGAAGCCGTCGAGCTCGGGCATCTGCACGTCTAAGAACACCAGATCGGGCCGCAGCTGCAGAATCTGCAGCACCGCTTCGGTTCCGTTGGCAGCCTCGCCCACTACTTCAATAGCGGGTTCGTCCCGAAGAAAAGTGTGGATGATGCGGCGGGAAATCTGTTCGTCGTCCACAATCAGGGCGCGGTAGCTCATACAGAGGCAGGGGCAGCGTAAGTAAATTCCGGAACCGGCGCCGGAGCCTCGGCGAAGGGCACGCGCAGCCGCACCAAGGTACCGCCGGGGCGGGCTGGTAGAATTCGAGGCGAGCGACGCCGTGGTACAGCTTTTCCAGCCGGGCGCGGGTGTTGCTCAGCCCAATACCTTCGGTTGTCCCATGGCGCCGGGGGCGGGCTGGGGTGGCGGCGCCCGGACCGTTGTCGTGCACTTCCACCACCAGGTCTGCTCCCTCACGGCGGGCCACGATACGCACCAAGGCGTCGCCGGCCAGCTGCTCAACGCCGTGCACCATGGCATTTTCCACCAGCGGCTGCAGCAGAAACTGCGGAAACAGGCACCCACGCACCTCGGCGGCAATTTCCAGCTCAACGCGCAGGCGGTCCTGAAAGCGAATCTGCTGGATGTGTAGGTATTTGCTGATAAACTGCAACTCCTCCCGCAGAGGGATAAGCTGCGCATCGCCATTGGCCAGTACGGCCCGGAGCAGGTCGCTCAGGGAGGTGACCATGGCCATAGCCCGGTCGTTTTCCTGCGCCAGAATCAGGCCCACAATGGCGTGGTGGGTGTTGAAGAGAAAGTGCGGGTTGAGCTGCATCTTCAGAGCCTGCAGCTGGGCGCCGGCCAGCTGGGCCTTGAGCTGCTCGTTGGCTAGCTGGTAGCGGGCATTCTGGTGGTGCAGGGCCTGGTTGCGGTAGGCGTAGGCCACCACGCTGTACACCAGCACCAGCAGCAGGTACATGGCCAGCGAGTTGCTCAGCCGCAGCAGCATACTGGCCCAAACCCCGTCGGGGCTCCAGGCGCGGCCTGTGCGCAGCCCAAGTACCTGGTAAAGCAGGCCGTACACCAGCCCCGCAATGAGCAGGTTGAGCAGAAACATGGCTCCCAGGTGCAGCAACAGGTGGCGGGCCAGCCGGCCCGGCTGCCGCGGCGAAGTGAGTGGTGCGCGGTGCGCCAGATACAGGATAAGGGGCGTGCTGAGCAGCCAGAGCCCACTGCGCAGCACCATGTCCAGAGTTTCGGTGCGCGTGAGGCCGTGGCCGGTCTGCAAGGACCAGTAGGCCGAGGTCTGCAGATAGCCCAACAGGGCAAAGCCGCTCCAGAACAAGGCAGCCACTGCCCAGAAAAGGCGGGGGCGCACCGGTATGCCGGCGGCCTGAAACACGGTTTGCAACAAGTTCATTACCCTGAATGTACGCGGATGCCTAACGGCTTTTGCATGATAGTACTTAAATGCAGCCCGCCGCGCCGCTTTTCCCACCGCTAAGCTTATAGGTATGACAGCCACCAGTGCCTATGGCGCCGTTTATAAATCCCGTACCAGCGGCAGGGCCAATACAGCGCCAGCACCACCAGCGCCCACACCATGTAGGCCCGCAGCAGGCTGGGAAGGTAGGCGGCGGGCCATTCCTCCACCGAGGCAAAGGAGAAGTTTATGGCCTGCCCAAAGGCTACCCGGGTCCAGAGCCAGGCCGCGCCGCTGATGAGCATCAGGTGCGCAACGAAGTAGAAAAACGGCACTTGCCCGAAGGTACGCGCCCAGCGGGCCGGCCGGCCCGCTGCCTGCTCCGTTACGCTCAGCAACAGCAGCGCCCCGCCCAAAGTAAGGCACAGAAACAGCAGGGAAGGCGGGTACTTGGTTACGTTCAGAAAGGACATAATGCTGTAGCCAAGGCCCCGCGGCTGCGCGCTCCAGGGCATGGGGTCGCCGTACCAGTTGGTGGCCCGTAAGGCCGTAAACAGCCCCAGTGCTAACAGGCCGGCCCACCGCAGGCGGCGGTTTCGCTCCGGCAGCGGCAGCACAAACCAGGGCCCCAGCACGTAGCCGGCCAGCATCACGCCCAGCCATGGTCCCACGGAATAGGCCACCAGCAGCGGCGGCAACCCCGCAATGGGTAGTACAAAGGGTGGGTTGTGCAGCAGCGCCCAGCCCGCATTGCCCGCCGTCACGGGCTGGATAACCGGCAGGGCATCGTGCCCGGCCAAGATAACCAGGGCCAGTAAGGCGAGTACGCCGCGCGGCAACCAGATGAGAGCGGCCAGCAGCACCATGCTGCCGCCGATGGCCCAGATGACCTCCAGCAGAATCAGATTGTACTGCCACTGCAGCACAAGACTGATAACCACCACTTCTACCGCCACCAGCCACAGGCCCCGTGAGAGCAGAAAGCGGCTTGTCTGGGCCCGGAAAAGGTATTTCCGCGCCGAAAGCCAGATGCTCACGCCCGAGAGAAATACGAAAGTGGGCGCGCAGAAGTGCGTGACCCAGCGCGTGAAAAACAGTGCCGCCGACGCGTGCGCCACGTCCTCCGCCCGCATCGTCATGGGCGACCAGAACTCGCGAATGTGGTCGAGAGCCATGATGACCATTACTACCCCGCGCACCACATCAATGGCCTGCACCCGCGGCAGCTCCGGGGGTGTGCTTTCCCGGGTATATCTACCCGGGTGTGAGGCCCATGTATCAGCCAGAGGGGCGGGGGCTAAAGAACTGTACGGTGGCAGGGCCATGTGTTCTATCAGAGTTTTTTTTCCGCTGTGAAGTAATCGGGCTGGCTCCAGGGTTCCCAGTAAATTTTTCCGGCCGGAGGCTTTTTTTATTCAACCCGTGCTTTGGGCTATCCGAATAAGCTGCATCAAACCTGGCCTGGCAGCGCTGGCCGGCTTGGCCTGACCACCACAGTGGTTGAGTTATTCCCCGGTCATTTTAACTGACATGGCAGTAGCTGTTTTCAGGCAGGCAAACCAACCCCGGGCTACTGCTAGTCAGTAGCATCCAGAGCATCAACAAATAGCAGTGGAAAGGAAAGTACTGATAATACGGCATACTCTGCAGTAGAGTACCTGTATTTGGCCATGTAATCTGTGGGCCACCGGAGTAGGTAGCCCGGGAGGAATTTGGTAGCTTACTTCCATAAAAAGCCGCTATGAAACGCTTCCTGATTTTGCACTGCTGGAGTCTGCGGGTAGCCGGGGTCCTGGTAGTGGTGCTGGGCGGTAGCCAGCAGCTTTTTGGGCAGCAGCCGTTGGCGCTTTCCCAACATCCCTTGGCCATATCTTCACCAGATTCTCTGACAACCGGTGCTGCCCAGCGCGGCCCTGCCTGGGTACAAGGCAGTGAGAAACGCCCCTTATTGGTTTCCTCTTTGCTGATCAGTGCCGGCGCCCTGACCATGGCCAAAATGCACCTGGTGGAAACGGATGAGGAGTTGCACGAGGAAATCCGGGAACATATGGCCCGGCCCACCACCACCCTGGACAATCAGCTGCGCTATCTGCCGGGCGTGGTTACGGTGGGCCTGGGACTGGCTGGGGTGAAAGGCCGCCATACGCCCGTCGATCAGGTCCTGCTGGGCGCCTTGACATATACCATCAACGATGCGGTGACGAGTCACCTGAAAAAGCTCACCCACGTGCTGCGGCCCGATGGCTCCAACTTTCACTCCTTTCCCAGCCAGCACACCAGCACGGCGTTTGCCGCCGCCACCTTTCTGCAGAAAGAGTACGGCGGACGTAGCGTATGGTACAGCGTGGGCGGCTATTCCGTGGCCGCCGCTACCGGCAGCCTACGCATGGTGAAAGATGCCCACTGGCTTTCTGATGTGCTGGCCGGAGCCGGCATTGGTATCCTCTCCACCGAAGCGGCTTACTGGCTCTATCCCCGCCTGCAGCGCCCTGTGCGCAAATTGGTGGGCCACCAGGCCATGGTACTGCCCAGCTACCAATGGGGGGCTGCCGGCCTCACGGCCGTGGTGGTACTGTAGCAGTCGGCTTCAAAGTCCCATTAAAAGCAAACCTGAGAGCGTGCATGGACTCCTTTTTTCTGCTTCTACCGTAGAAGGCCGCGTATCTCAGATTTAATGATGCGTAACTCACTGTTGGGCTTTACAGCCCTGATCTGGCGTAAGCACCATCCGCTACTGCTATGGCTGCTGCTGGGCTTTCTGGCTCCCTGGTTTGTGTTTCTGAAGGTGGCCCAGGAACTGTGGGAAGATAAAGGGTTTCCCATCGACCAACTGATCCTGGATGTTGTGCATGCCCACCATAGCGCCGGGCAGGATGCCGTGGCGCAAACCCTGGCCCAGGTAGGCGGCCCCCTCTGGATGCCCGGGTTGGAAGCCATAGTGCTGGTGGGGCTCCTGTGGGCGGGCTTCCGGCGGGCTGCCCTGTTTATCCTGCTTTCCACCGGCGGCGCGGCCCTTTTGAACCTGTTTGTGAAATTTATGCTGGCTCGTGCCCGCCCGGATGTCGTGTGGGCCGGAGTGACCCTAGATTCCTATAGCTTTCCCAGTGGGCACGCCATGGCCGCCGCTGCGCTGGGCCTGACGGTAGCTATTTTACTGTGGCCCACCCGGGCCCGCTGGCTGGCGGTGGTCCTCGGCACGGCCTGGATGCTGCTCATGGGGTGGTCGCGGGTTTATCTGGGCGTCCACTTTCCCTCGGATGTATTGGCCGGCTGGGTTGGTTCCATTGGGTGGGTAGTTGGGGTGCACATGCTGTTCACCCGCAGCGCCGATGAGGCCCAGAACTTATGGGGCGATGCCCGTATCTATTGGGCGG
The DNA here is from genome assembly GCF_000801315.1 of Hymenobacter sp. DG25B. Classification (NCBI taxonomy): domain Bacteria; kingdom Pseudomonadati; phylum Bacteroidota; class Cytophagia; order Cytophagales; family Hymenobacteraceae; genus Hymenobacter; species Hymenobacter radioresistens. The sequence continues at coordinate 48,812 of NZ_CP010056.1, forward strand.
GAAAACAGCCATAAGAAGGCGCCACGCCTTTCCCTTCATTCGCAAAACCTTACCGCTTACGCTGAAATACATGAAGAAAATCCCCGAAGTGACCCTGTTATTCTGGGTGATGAAGATATGCGCCACCACCTTGGGCGAAACCGCCGGCGACCAGCTGGCCCAAACTATGCAGGTGGGCTACGGAACCAGCTCCCTGATCCTGATTGGTATTTTCCTGTTCACCCTGGTCGTACAGCTCTCGGTCAACCGCTACATCCCGGCCTTGTACTGGGCCGTAATTCTGGCTACCAGCACGGCCGGCACCACCCTGTCTGACTACATGGACCGCACCCTGGAGCTGGGCTACGCCACGGGCTCGGCGTTGCTGATTGCCATTCTACTGGTGATTCTGGGGCTGTGGCGCCAGAGCGAAAAGTCGTTGTCCGTCAATCAGATTACTTCCCGGCGGGGCGAGCTGTTTTACTGGGCGGCCATCCTGATTTCCAATACCCTGGGCACAGCGCTGGGCGACTTCCTGGCCGATGACTCCGGCCTGGGCTTTGGTGGAGGTGCGCTGCTGATTGGCTCGCTGCTGGCCCTGGTGGTGGTAGCCCATTACTACACCCGCATTTCCGGGGTGCTGCTGTTCTGGATAGCCTTTGTGCTGACCCGCCCTTTTGGGGCCACCTTCGGCGACCTGCTCACCAAATCCCCGGAAAAGGATGGCCTGGGCTTCGGGACCCAGGGCTCCTCCCTCATTCTCTTTGGAATGCTGGTGCTGCTGGTTCTCTACGCCTCCTTTACCCAGACCCCCGCCGCACAGGTACAAACCCGAGGCGGGGAAGACCAGCCGGGGTAATAAAGCCAACATTCGTTTTAACGCTCCCTACAGTGACTCTTGCCCGGCCGGGAAGCTACTCCGAGGTTTTGCCGTTAAAGGGCGCTTCGTTTCCTTCAGCTTCCTGCTTAGTAGCGCGCACTATTCCATCCTGGTGCTGGGGCGGGGCATAAATGGTGTAGAGCTGCAGGGCTTTGGTCGCGTCGGTGTTAATGACGTTGTGCGTTGAGCCGGCTGGCGCTACTATGACGTCCCCATCGGTTACGGGGTAGCTGTGGCCATTGATGATGCACTTACCCGTGCCCCCTTCGAAGCGGAAGAACTGGTCGTGCCCCTGGTGCACTTCGCTGCCGATTTCCTCCCCGGGCTTCAGGCTCATGAGCACCAGCTGCATATGGCGGCCGGTGTACAGCACCTGCCGGAAGTTGCGGTTGGCCCGCGTGGCCCGCTCAATGTTAGTGTGGAAACCCTTTAGCTGGCTGGTTTGCACGGGAGCTTCCGCGCCCGCGCCCGCTGCCGGATTGGCATTGGGGCCGGCCGTAGCCGCGCTGTTGTCGGTGTTAGAATTGGGCGAGCAGGCGGGCAGGACGGCCAGCATCAGGCCCGCGAAAAGGAGGGAAGCTTTCATGGAATGGGAATAAAAGGTCCAATGAAATCGGTTTGCACGCCGCGCTGTCTTAGTCCTCAGGGCCTTCTCCGGTTTTGGAGGGTGCCACGAAGGATTTGCGGGCCTCGGGGTGCATAATCTGCCCGCCCAGATAGCCAGTGCGGGCCAGCAGCCCAAAGCTCACTACCGCGCCCACCAGCGTCAGGCGGGTGAGAAGGGGACTGCGGGGGTGGGAGCGAACAAGGGGCAGCAGGCTAATAAAAGCCAGTACCCCCGTAGCTTCCATCACCCAAAAGCTCAGCTCGGCCGCTTCCTCATGCTCATGAATCAGGGGTTCCGACACGCCCGGCTGGTCCTCCACCAGCTCTTCCGCCTCGCTACCCGTGAGTTGGGTGGGAATGGTAAGCAACGCCGTGATGACCAGCGTTACCAGGCCGGCCCGGCTCAACGAATCATTAGCACGCACGACAGCCCAGAGCAGGAGCAGCAGCCCAAATAAGCTCCCCAGGATGGGAACGTGGTTCAGAATCAAATGCAGATGGGCTTGATTCATAAATAAAGGCCAAAACCGGTAAGGAACATTCGGGCAGGTCCCGCCGGAATCAGTAGCAGCGGCCTGCCGGGCAGGCGGGAGCAGGCCGGTAGCAAGCCCAGTCCCTAGCGGAAATAATTCAAATAATTATTAGACTAATATAATATTAAACCCGGGTCTGTGCCATGACTTTTGTCACTTAAATACACCCTCTTCTACCAAAGACCAAGCTGCCGCTGATGTCGCGTCAATGGTTCTGGCTGTCCGGCAGGATCATCATGCTCCCGCCTCCACGTAACATGTAGCATCAGGCGCCAGCCGCTTTCCGCCCATTTCCGGGCCGCCCACTTGCTTATTACCAAGCGGAACTGCAGACCCGCTCCATCCTGAAAACCTCACCGTATGCCCGGCCGGGGCTTTTCAAGCAGACAGGAAAGCGGTGATGGTGCCGGAATATGTGAGCGTGAGTTGGTGCATGGCCCGGGTGCACGCTACATAAAGCATGCTCCGGTCCACCTCCGTTTTGTAATGCCGGGCCGAGGCAAAAGGCACAATCACCTCATCAAATTCCAGCCCCTTTGCCAGATGAGCCGAGGTGATAATAACCCCTTCTTTGAAGGTGGTGGACTCCTCCGTGAGCAAATGCACGCCCGGGGCCTGCAGCGCCTGATACGCCTGACTGGCCTGCCGCAGGGTTTTGCAGATGATGCCCAAGGAATGATTGCCGGAGCTTTGGAAAGCGGAAATCAGCTGTTTGATGGTTTCCTGCTCCTCTTCCTGGCTGTGGCATGGCACCAGAACAGGTTCCTGCCCATGCCTTTCCAGCGGAAGGATATGCGGATTAGGCGTGATGCGCTGCGCGAAGGCTGTAATTTCTATGGTGGAGCGGTAGCTGCGGTAGAGCTTCACCACATCGGCCTGCGGAAACACCCGTTCAATGGTTTCGGCCGAGGAGGCGCTGTACGGATTTACCGTCTGGCTTACATCACCCAGAATGGTCTTCCGGCAGGAAAATAAGCGGGACAACACGGCATACTGCACCGGGGTGTAGTCCTGCATCTCATCCACCAGCAAATGCTTTACCTGATCATAAGCCGTGATGCCTTCCAGGCGCAGGCGCAGGTAAATCAGGGCAAACACATCCGCGTACTCCAGGTGCAGGCGGTGGTCGAGCTTCAGCAGCTCGGGTTTACCCATCCAGCGGTAAAAATCCCGGTAGAGGTCCAGCACATTATGCAGCCGGAACATGCGCGGAACAGCTTCCCCGATGCGGGCTTTCTCCTGCCCAGTCAGCTTGCGGCGGGTGGCGTCGCGCAGGTAGGCGCGAACATCCTCGGCCACCAGCGCAAAGCGTTTTAACATCGGAACCCGATGATAGGCTTTGAATTTCTGCTGAATAAAAGCCTGGGGGATAATGGTTTGCCCCACCCGCAGCTCAGTTACATTGAAGTAATTATTCTCAATATGAATCAGGTACTGATTCAGCTGGCTCAGGAACTCAAACGATGATTTAAACCGGATGCGCTCAATGAAAGCCGGGTCGGGGCGTTCCAGCAGCATGGAAACCTGCTCGAAGAAAGTCTGGAACGAGTACCGGTTTTCCAGCAGGTCGGTGGCCAGCTCTTCCATGCCCAGCTCCGGAATGTGCTCTTCCCCCAGCTCGGGCAGCACGTTGGAGATGTAATCGGCAAAGACTTTGTTGGGCGAAATAATCAGAATGTCTTTGGCCGCAATAGTCTCCCGGTAGCGGTACAGCAGAAACGCAATGCGGTGCAGGGCAATGGAGGTTTTGCCCGAGCCGGCCACGCCCTGAATGACCATCACCGTGGCCTCCTCGTTGCGGATTACCGCATTCTGGTCCCGCTGAATGGTGGCCACAATGTTCTTCAGCTTGTCGTCGGAGGAGCGGGCCAGCTCCTGTTGCAGCACGTCGTCCTGAATGTTCACCTCGCTGTCGAGCATGAACTCAAGGCGGCCGTCCCGGATCCGGTACTGCCGTTTCAGCTCAATGCGGCCCGGAATGGTGCCGGAAGGGGTAGGGTAGGAGGCCTCGCCCAGCTCGTAGTCGTAGAACAGGGAGGAGATAGGAGCCCGCCAGTCGTAAATCAGGTTCTGGCGCCGCCGCTCGTCAAAAAAGGAGTGCACCCCGATGTACACCGGGGCAGCGGGCTTGCCCTGGACGGCAAAATCAATGCGGCCAAAGTAAGGCGACTGGCTTAGCTTGAGGAGCTTGCGTTTGCGGGCCACGGCTCCTTCGCCGGTAAAAGCCATGCGGTTGATGGACTGGCCGGCGGCCACCATATCCGCGTCGTCCATACCCGACTGATGCTCATGGATATATTGCTTTTTCTGCCGCAGCTCGTCGGAAAACTGCCGTACGGCGTCATCTACCCGGCGAACAGCCAGCGTCAGCTGCTCCTTCATTTTCTCCAGATACTCTCTTTCTTCCTGCTCCGTGGCGTTCATCACTTATGGTTCTTGGAAAACGGACCGCAAAGTTGACAGCATATTCCGGTCCGGAGAAGCGTTGAGCATATTTTATTAGGTAACCCCGCGGAGAGAATGATAGGTCTGGGCTACAGTTTAATCCAAAAGCTAAACCAGCTGGTGGTTACCGGTCACCTGGTGCTGCTTGGCTAAGGCCCGCTACGCTGTATGGGTGCAGCCTGAAAGCGCCACCCTGCCGGCCTCACACATCAATATGCTGCTTCATTGTTTTCCCGATAAAAAAGTGCGACATGCAGTATTCAACCGCTGGTAGTAATCTTGTTTTCTGCTGATTATGCGCATATTGTAAGAAACAACTCCGGCCGAGATGGGCGCTACGCCACGGCGCCACGGCGGGGCCGGTAGCCGCGTGCCAGCCCATGTACGTCCATTGGTACCCCATGCCTTGCCTGCCCCCTGTACCGCCCCGGATTTGGCCCCTGCTTCTGCTGATGACGCTGGCTGGCTGCCAGGACAAGGCGGAGCGGGTAAAACCGGTATGGTCGCCTATTTCGGAGTCGGTGTACGCGGCCGGCACCGTTAAAAGCGGACGGCAGTACCAGGCGTTTGCCACCGTGGGCGGTGTTATTCAGCAGGTGCTGGTGCGCGAGGGCGACACGGTGCATGTGGGCACGCCGCTGCTGTCTATTGCCAGCGACGTGCAGCAGCTCAACCAGGAAAATGCTGCCCTGGCCGCCCGCTACGCCGATGTGGCCGCCAACCAAAGCCAGCTGCAGGAAGCGCGGGAGCGTATTGCGCTGCAGCGCCGCACCATGCTCAACGACGAACTGCAGCTCACCCGGCAGCGCCGGCTCTGGCAGCAGTCCATCGGCACCAAACTTACGCTCGAGCAAAAGGAACTGGCCTACGCCAGCTCTAAAACGGCCTACGAAGCAGCCGTACTCAGTTACCAGACGCTCAAAAAGCAGCTTGATTTTGCCGCCGCGCAGGCGCGCAACAACCTTCGGATTGCCCGGCAGCAGGCCGGCGACTTTATCCTGCGCAGCAAAATTGATGGCACCGTGTACCAGCTCTACCGCGAAAAAGGCGAGGCCGTGACCCCGCAAACGCCGCTGGCACTGCTGGGAGATGCCCGCCACTTTGTGCTCGAAATGCAGGTGGATGAGTCCGATATCATAAAAATTCGCCCCGGCCAGCTGGTGCTCGTTACGATGGACAGCTACAAAGGCCAGGTGTTCAGGGCCAGGGTCACCTCCATTTCGCCGATGATGAGCACCGGCAGCCGCACGTTTGAGGTAGATGCGGCCTTCCTGCAGCCCCCGCCGGTGCTGTATCCGTTCGTCAGCTTCGAGGCCAACATCGTGCTGCAAACCAAGCCCAAAGCCCTGCTCATTCCGCGCCGCCTGCTGGTCGATGACTCCACGGTGCGACGCGCCGACGGTAAGCTGGTGCGGGTGAAAACCGGCCTGCGCGACTACCAGATGGTAGAAATTTTGGCGGGCCTAACGCCCGCCGACGAACTCACAGCCCCCACGAAATGAAACTGCCCCTGCTCTACGACGTGGCCCTGTCGTTGCTGCTGGCCCGCTGGCGGCAGACGCTGGTGGCGGCCATTGGGGTCACCTTCAGCATTACCATGTTCATTGCCCTGCTCAGTTTCATGTCGGGCCTCAACCAGCTGCTTGATGGGCTGGTGCTGAACCGAACGCCCCACGTGCGCCTCTACAACGAGGTGAAGCCCGCCCCCCAGCAGCCCGTGGACCGCTACACGGCTGGCCGTAAGCAGCACAACTTCATTCGCTCCATCAAACCCAGCGACGAGCTGCCGCGAATTCACAACGTGGCGGCCATCATCGCGGCGCTGCGCCACGACCCGCGCGTGCGCGGCGTGGCCCCCAAAACCCAGGCCCAGGTGTTCTACAATGTGGGCACCATCAACCTCACCGGCACCATCAGCGGCATTGAGGTGGAGCAGGAAGACCGCCTGTTTGCCTTCGGCGACTACGTGGTAGCCGGCAACCCGCTCAGCCTCAAAACGGTGGCCAACAGCATCATTCTCGGCAAAGCCGCCGCCGACCTCATGCTGGTAACCGTGGGCGACATTGTGCAGGTCACTACCGTAAAGGGGAACCGCGTGCAGCTGAAGGTGGTGGGCCTGTTCCAGTCGGGCCTGCTCGATATTGATAAAGTGCAGAGCTACACCTCGCTGGCCACCGCCCAGAAGCTGCTTGGCGAAGCCAACAATTACGTCACCGACGTGCAGGTGAAGCTCTACGATTTCACCTTAGCGCCCCGTCTCGCCATAGAATATGCGCAGCGGTACGAGGTACAGGCCATGGACATTCAAACGGCGAATTCGGAGTTCGAAACCGGCACTTTTATTCGCACGCTCATTTCGTATGCCGTGGGCATCACCCTGCTCACAGTGGCGGGCTTCGGGATTTTCAATATCCTGAACATGATGATTTACGAGAAACTGGACACTATTGCCATCCTTAAGGCCGTGGGGTTTTCGGGCACCGATGTGCGACGGCTGTTCGTGGCGGTGGCGCTGGCCATTGGGCTGTCAGGCGGGGCGGTGGGGCTGCTGTGTGGGTTCGGTCTCTCGGCGCTTATTGCGCGGGTACCGTTTCACCCGGCCTCGCTGCCCGGCGTGCAAACGTACCCGGTCCATTTCGACCCGGTTTTCTACGCCATCGGGGCGGTGTTCTCGCTCGTTACCACCTATCTGGCGGGTTTTTTCCCGGCCCGCAAGGCCAGTCAGATTGACCCGGTCGTCATCATCAGAGGCAAATAAGATGGATACGCCTGCCCTGGAAGCCCGGCAGATTATCAAGTACTTCGACGACCCCGTGCGGGTGCAGGTGTTGCACGGCCTCACGTTTGCGCTGGGCAGGGGCGAGCTGGCGGCCGTGGTGGGCAAGTCGGGCTGCGGTAAATCAACGCTGCTCTACATTCTCTCCACCATGGACACGGCCTATGAGGGCGAGCTGCTGATTGACGGCGTGCTTATGCGGGGCAAAAAAGAAGCGGAGCTGGCCCGGGTGCGCAACGAGCAAATTGGTTTCGTGTTTCAGTTTCATTACCTGCTCAATGAGTTTACGGTACTGCGCAACGTCATGCTGCCCGGCGAAAAGCTGGGCCGACTAGCGAGCGAGGAAATTGAGCACCGGGCCTACGAAAAGCTGAAAATCCTGGGCATCGAAAACGAGGCCCTTAAAAAGCCCAATCAGCTTTCGGGCGGCGAAAAGCAGCGCGTGGCAATTGCCCGGGCCCTGATAAACGACCCGCTCATCATCATGGGCGACGAGCCTACCGGCAACCTCGACAAGAAAAACGGCGAGGTGGTGTTCGATATTTTCCAGGAGCTGGCCGAAACCTACCACCAGGCTTTGCTCATCGTTACGCACGACAGCGAGTTTGCCGCTAAAACCCACCGCATTATCGAAATGGAAGATGGGCGTATTGTCAGGCAGGGTTTAGCCCCGGGCCACTAGTCTAAAAGGTGGGCTGAGCCTGGTTGCTGCCGGACGCAGAATAGCTGGCCGCTGGTGGGCACTACAACCTTGCGCCCCGCCCGGCAGTACGCACAGGGAATGAACCGACTCCGCGCCCTATGGCTGAATGTTAACTCCAGTCTATGGTTTGTTCCCACCCTGATGGTGACGGCCGCGACCCTGCTGGCTTTCGCCCTGGTATTTCTGGATGCCGGTATCCATTACGACTGGCTGCCGGACTACCCGCTGCTGTTTGGTGCCGGCGCCGACGGCGCCCGGGGCATGCTCACGGCCATTGCCGGCTCTATGGTTACGGTGGCGGCCCTGATATTCTCCCTGACGCTGAGCACGCTGGCGCAGGTATCGAGCCAATACACCTCCCGGGTGCTGCGCAACTTCATGCGCGACCGGGCCAACCAGGTGGTGCTGGGCTTTTTCGTCAGCATTTTTGTGTATTGCCTGATAGTGCTGCGCACCATCCGGGGGGGCGACGAAGGCGGATTTATTCCCGCGCTGGCCGTGCTCATGGGTTTGGTACTGGCCCTGGTCAGCATCGGGGTGCTTATTTTCTTTATCCATCACATGGCCACCGCCATTCAGGCCTCCAACATTATCCGCCACGCCACCGAGGAAACCTACGCGGCCATCTGTCGGCTGTTTCCCGATGAGCTGGGCGAGGAAGCCAACCCCCAGCAGACCCAAGCACTGCAGCAGCAGATCAGCCGCCTGACTTGGCAACCAATACCGGCTGGCGCCACCGGCTATGTACAAAGCATGGACGAAGAAGGGCTGTTAAACCTGGCGAGGGAGCTGGGCGGTGTGGTACGCATGGAATATGGCATCGGCAGCTTTGTGGCCCGTGGCGCGGCCCTGGTCAGCCTGGCCCGCTACCAGGAAGGGCCTTTGCTGCTGACCGGGGAGCTGACACGGCAGGTGAACGACTATTTTAGCATCAGCAGCCAGCGCACCATTGAGCAGGATGCCGGCTTTGGCCTGCGCCAGATTGTAGACATTGCTCTAAAGGCCCTCTCCCGGGTGTCAATGATACTACCACGGCTATCATCGGCATCGACCACCTGGGGGCTGTGCTCGCACAACTGGCCGACCGTCGTTTCGAAGTACCTTTCCGCACTGACCAGCAGCAGGTGCGCATCCTGGCCGTGCGCCCCACGTTTGAGAAATATGTGGCCACGGCCTTTGACCAGATACGGCTCAGTGCCGACGGCAACGTGGCCGTTTACCTGCGCTTGCTCACGGCGCTGGCGACCATTGGGCAGCGCGCCCGGACGGAGAGCAGGCGCCAGATCCTGCGCCAGCAAGCCGACCTGATTGCCGAAGCCGCCCGCCGCACCCTGGACACGGATTATGAGCGGAAACAGGTGCGAGAGCGGCTGGCGGATTTAACTCGTCAAGTTGTGGGGAAGAGCCTTTGAAAGTGCGGTTTCGCGTGCTGTATTAGACCATTTCCTGTCTTAAAATGCATGACACAGCTTGTTATCAAGTTGTTATAAATCAATATGTTAATCATTGTTTAAAATGTTGATTACCAGGTAGCACTTTGGGGTATAGGCCCATCTATCCTCCAGAAACGTGGCTGTTGTGGATGGAGCGGGTAGGCTCCGCTTATTTTAACCTTGTCCTTAACTGTGCAGTAAAGAAGAAGGCGGGTTGCTGTTCGGCTGCCTCTACCAGTAACACTTTCTGCGCATGGACGACTCTACCCCCTTTGCTCGCAAGACCCTTACCGTTATCGGTTTGATGGTAGCCGTGCTCGGGCCTTTGGCGCTGCTGCTGTACGCCTTTCCGGTATTATTCCTGGTACTGGCCGGGGTGTTGATAGCCATTTTCCTACGGGGGCTCAGCAGCCGGCTTAGTGCCCGCACCCGCATGTCGGAGGGGTGGGCCCTGGTCTTGGTGCTGGTGGTGCTGGCGGGCCTTATAGCAGGAGTAAGCTGGTGGGCCGGTCCTGCAATTGCCGAGCAGGCCCAACAGTTGAGCCGCGAATTGCCCGGGGCCGTGGCCTCGCTGCGCCAGCAGGTGGCTGCCACCTCCTGGGGCCACGAGTTGCTGGGCCGGCTGCCCGATGCGGATACACTCAGTGATGGAATCTTAGGTAATCAGGGTAGCTGGCTGCATCGCTCCCTGGGCGTGCTTTCCGGGGTGCTGGGCTTTGTTGCCAACCTGTATGTGGTCCTGTTTATCGGACTTTTCATTACGGCGCAGCCCGGGCCCTATAGGGCGGGCCTTGTGCTGCTGGTACCCCGGGCGGGGCGGGCACGGGCGGGGCAAGTGCTGGACCTGCTCAACGAGGCGCTGTTCCGGTGGCTGGGCGGTAAATTGTTTTCCATGGCCGTGGTGGGCTTGCTGACGGCTCTCGGCTTGTGGGCACTTGGAGTACCGCTGCCGATGGCACTGGCACTTTTAGCGGCTTTGTTTTCGTTTGTGCCCAACTTTGGGCCGGTGCTGGCCATGGCTCCGGCCGCCCTGGTGGCCCTGAGCAACGGCCCCGACCAGGCGCTTTATGTGGTAGGCCTTTACGTGGCGGTACAGGCGGTGGAAAGCAATTTGATTACGCCGCTGGTCCAGAAAAGGCTGCTCAGCATTCCGCCCGCTCTCACCCTCATCACCCAAGTGGTGCTGGGGGTGTTCACGGGAGGGCTCGGCCTGGTGCTGGCCACGCCTTTGCTGGTCATTCTCATGGTGTTAACCAAAACGCTCTACATCCACGATGTACTCGGCGACCCGGTGCCCGAGCAGGAAATGTCGGGAGATTAAAGGCGGGTATTCTCAAAACTGAGTCAACCAATCTATACAAACTGGTGCTTCAAACGCAGCGGCCAACCTGCTTTGAGAGGCCCCAATTTAATGAGGCGATAAGGAAAGCAGCTAATTGGTTGGCGCCTGAAATGCCATTCTTTTAATAACAGCCAGGTGGTTTCGCGGCGGCTTGCGGTGCGCTAGCAACCTGGCTTACGTATTCCCGGCGAGCAACCGGTTTTTCGCCTTCCCTGGCGCATTACTTCTTTACCAATGATGATGGAACAAGCCTTCTTTTCTTCCTGGACCAGCATTGCGCGCATTCTGCTCGTTGGGGTAGCGGCCTATGCCGGATTGGTTGTGCTGCTGCGCGTGTCGGGCAAGCGCACACTGACCAAAATGAATGCTTTTGACCTGGTCGTGACGGTAGCCCTCGGCTCTACCCTGGCTACGGTACTGCTCACTAAGAGTGTGGCCCTGACCGACGGCCTGACGGCATTTGCGCTGCTCATTTTTTTGCAATTTGTCCTGACCTGGCTTTCCATTCGCTCCCGGGCTGTGAGCCGGTTGGTGAAGTCGGAGCCCGCACTGCTGGTTTATCAGGGGCAGTTTCTGCCGGCTGCGCTCAAGGAGGAGCGGATAACGGAAGACGAAGTACTGGCAAGCCTGCGGGCTCACGGCCTGGCTAGCATCGCCGATGCCGGGGCGGTGGTGCTGGAGACAAACGGTGAGCTGAGCGTGCTTCGGCACGCGGGCGTGGGCCCGGATTCCGTGTTACGGGGCGTGGCGGGGGCCTGATACGAGCGCCACGCTAGTGCGGCAATCTGGCAGCTCGTGCGAGTTGCTAACTTAAGAAATGGCTTGTTCCTGGGGCGGTATGGCCACCTTGAGCTACGCCTTGGCGTCGGGAGAGGGCAGCGTTGACCGCGCCGGAGGCACGTCACCTTTGCCCGCCGGCCAGCCTTCGCGCTGTTGCCGGCGGTTACCGTCGGTGGCTTCGGTTTGGTCGTGCAGCAGGATTTGGCGGGTGGGAAAGGGCAGGTCGATGCCATTAGCCGACAGTTTGTTCTTAATGGCTTCCAGTACTTTGTCCTGCGCATCCAGCACATCGGCCTGCCGGGGTGGGTCCACCCACCAGCGCGCCCGGATGTTGACCGAGCTTTCAGCCAGATCCATCACCAGCGCTTCCGGAGTAGGGTCATGAAGTACCCCCTTTACCTCCCGCATGGCCTCCAGTATCAGTTCCCGGGCCCGGGCAATGTCGTCGCCGTAGCCAATGCCCACGTCGTACTGCAGGCGGCGCTTGTCATAGGCCGTGTTTACCGTCACAGCATTGGTAAACAGCTCCGCGTTGGGAATAATAACGCGGCGGCCATCGTAGGTTTTAATGGCCGTGGCACGGGTCTGGATATCCTCTACCGTGCCTTCAAAATCCTGATACTTAATCTGGTCGCCAATCCGGAAAGGCTCCGTGAGCAGCAGCAGGATGCCGGCCAGAAAGTTTTGGAAGATGTCCTTGAAGGCAAAGCCGATGGCAATGCCCCCCACGCCCAGCGCGCTGACCAGGCTGGTGGGTGTAAAGCCCGGCAGCACAATGGTCACTGTTACAAGTACACCCAGGAGCAGCGTAGCCACATAGGCCAAGCGGCTGAGCAGCACCCCCAGGTTGTGACTGCTGCTTTTGCCCCGCATAACGCGCTGCACCAGCGCCCGAACACCCCGGGCCAGCAGCATGAACCCCAGAAATACTACGAGGCCGAAGACGATGTTAGGCAGAGCCAGCATCAGGTCGCGGCCAATCTGGTTGAGCTTCTGCCAGGCAAGGGAAAAATCCATAGCGGGAGGGTAAGGGTGAATAAAAGAAAGCATTAGTCGGGCTACTGCCAGCGCAGGAGCCGCCTGAGGGAAGCCCCCCTGCGCCCATTGCCCGGTTGGCAGGAAGCGTTACGCTTAACCGGGTTGCTACTCGTGCCGGGCACATTCTCCCGGCACCGGCGGCAGCTGTATGTACCTTTCCTCAGCCGGTGCAAAGACCAGCAGGCAGGCGTTCATAGCGTAGTGCAAGGATTGATTTATGGTTTTAAGTAAGCAACGCTGGGTGGTGTGAAAGGGTAAATCCTTTTATACCCCCGGCTTCCGGCAAAAGTTGAGCTTTGCCCGCTTAGCAGCGCACTCCCACTATCCTGCTGGTTAAAGACGTTGAAACCATCACTTACCAGCATAAGCGGCGACTGTCTCGGTCTCTTGTTTCCCACGTGGTGCTGGCTGCTTCCAACGGCGCCCGTGCCCTGGAACGGCAAGGGCTACTTATCCGCCTGTGAGTACCATTGCGGCCAGGAGGGTGCCCATCCGGGCACCTTAAACCGTGAGCCGTTTGCTCCACTTAGCAATAGATTTTGTGTTGATGCCGGGCACTTGGACAGCGCTTGTAGTCTTCCTGACCACATTGGATACCATGCCGTACTGCCGCTATGGGGGCACTGCCGTGTAGTATGTGTCCTATAACCCGGCACGGAATTACACACCGGAAAATACATAAGTACTTATTTATACTATGCAAGGAGAAGCACTTACTCCTCAGAAAAGCACTCCGCAGAGCCAATCAGCAAGGCAGTAAAAAATAATTTAGTCTGAACTATGTATATACATCAAATGTATATACATTTATAGCGTCATAAGTAATGGCTTAGGCTTTAGCACTTGCAGGCCTGCCATTGCCTCCCATGTTTTTTCACCCCTAAACCAATCAAATTATGGCCACCATTTGGAAACTAGACCCCGCCCACAGCGAAGTGCAGTTCAAAGTAAAGCACCTGATGATTACCACCGTGACCGGGCACTTCACCACCTTTGATGTGGAAGTTACCACTGAGGGAGATGATTTTAGCCAGGCTTCTTCGATTGTCTTCACGGCGGATGTGGATTCTATCAGCACCAACAATGAGCAGCGCGACACCCACCTGAAATCCGCTGATTTCTTTGATGCCGCCACGCACCGCCAGATTCGGTTTGCGGGCAAGCAGTTCGAAAAGACCGGCGAAGACACGGCAAACCTGCACGGGGACCTCACCATTCGGGGCGTGACCAAGCCGGTGACGGTGAAAGTGGAGCTGGGCGGCATTGTGGTGGACCCCTACGGCCAGACGAAAGCCGGCTTTACGGTAGAAGGTAAAATCAGCCGCAAGGAGTTTGGCCTGACCTGGAATGCCGTGACGGAAGCCGGCTCCGTGGTTGTGAGCGACGATATTAAGCTGCTGGCAGAAATTCAGCTTGTTAAGCAGGCTTAAATTTCTGCCGGCCATTTAGGCCGCCTTTTTTACCGGACCGCTATTATTTCCTGGTGAACCCTAGCTGGTTGACTTAGAGAAAGTAATAGCGGTCCGGCTTTTTATTTCGGATGTACGGCGGAACGCTGAGTACCCTAAGCAGGGGAAGAGTAGCAGGGTAGTAACCCTGAGGCGCTTACCACCCGCTGCTTTCTGCCGTTTGAGGATATGGCGGAACATCCACCCCGCCCACACGGTTTCTAAAGCTTATGCTGAATACAAATCTTAAAACTACCGCCGGGCTGCCGCTGTCAATTCTGGATCTGGCCGCTATCCGGGAAGGGCACACGCCCGCCGATACGTTTCATAACAGCCTGGATCTGGCCCGACACGCCGAGCAGTGGGGCTATAACCGCTACTGGCTGGCCGAGCACCACAACATGGCCAGCATTGCCAGCTCGGCTACTTCCGTCCTAATCGGTTACATAGCTGGTGGCACCTCTACTATTCGGGTAGGCTCGGGTGGTATTATGCTCCCCAATCATGCGCCCCTGATCATTGCGGAGCAGTTTGGCACCTTAGCCACCCTGTACCCTGGCCGCATAGACCTGGGCCTGGGTCGCGCCCCCGGCACCGACCCCTTAACTTCCCGGGCCCTGCGGCGCGACCTGCAGGGTTCCGTGGAAGACTTCCCCAGAACGTGCAGGAGCTGCAGACTTATTTTTCGGCAGAAAACCGCACCAGCAAGGTGCGGGCTATTCCCGGCGAAGGTCTTGATGTTCCCATCTGGCTGCTGGGTTCCAGCACCTACAGCGCTCAGCTGGCCGGCTACCTGGGGTTGCCCTTTGCATTTGCCAGCCATTTTGCGCCCACGCATTTGGAGGCGGCGCTGCACCTGTACCGTGCTAACTTCCGTCCCTCTGAGCACCTGGCGGCGCCTTATGCCGCCGCATGCGTGAATGTAATTGCCGCCGATTCTGATACCGAGGCCAACCGACTGGCAACCTCCTTTTACCAGCTGGCCCTCAACATCATCCGTGGTACTTCCAAACCTCTGCAGCAACCCCTGGAAAGTATGCAGGGCCTCTGGAGTGAGCTGGAAGAGGAGGCGGTAAGTCAGATGATGGCCTATTCGTTTATTGGCGGGCCCGCTACGGTGCAGCAGCAGCTGCAGGCTTTTGTGAAGGGTACGCAGATTGACGAGCTGCTGGCTGTTTCGCACATCTACGACCACACCGCCCGCCTGCATTCCTATGAGCTGCTGGCCAACATGCTGAAACCAGAGCTTGCTCCGCCGGCCGTTACCTCCATATCAGAGAGCTAAAAAGAAGTTTGAAGCAATTTCCAGCCCGCCGTAAAACGCGGCCGAAGCCAGACCATGAAGGTTACTCCGCTTCGGCCGCGTTTTTCATTTTGGATAGGAGGGAGTATGCCCCATCTACCACCAGACGCAAAGAATCGGGGGCCGTGCCATCGGGCAATTTAATCTGGGTGTAGCCATCCTCGCTCAGGCCCGGCTGCACCGGAATCATGTGGAAGCGGCCGGCCGGCGCACCGGGCACAAACACGTAGGAGCCACCCCCAAAACGCACAATTGCCTGGTCGGGTACGGCCGGCACCGTAGCGCGGTTGGTTTCGATAACGGCCCGGACAAAGGTTCCCGGCAGCAATTGGTGGTCTTCCTGGTCTAAGTGGGCATGCACGCGCACCGTGCGCTCGTCACTAATGGCCCGACTGATGAGGTAAATCCGGGCCGTGCGCTCGGTGCCGGCCGTGTCGCTGCTGAGGCTGAAGCGCACCAGCTGGCCTTTCTGCAGCTGGGGCACATCCTTCTCAAACACAGTCAGCTCCACGTGCAGGTGCTCGGGGTCCACTATTTCAAACAGCACATCGGTGGGCGTCACGCTCTGGCCCATGTTTACGTTTACCGTTTTCACAAAGCCACTGACCGGCGCCCGGATAGCCGCGGTGGTCACAATGCGGCCGCCCACGGGCAGGCCGCTTGCCCGGAGCTGCGCCGCCAATGCCGCCGACCGGGCCTGCAGCCCCTGATATTCGGTACGGGCGCGCTGGAAGTTTTTCTGGGGCGCCACCTCTTCGCGGTACAGCTCGGCCTGGCGCTCATACTCCGCTTTGGCATAGCGCAGCTGGCTGGCGGTTTCCAGGTAATCCTGCTGCAGGCGGGCAAAGTCGGGGTTGCGGATGGTGGCCAGCACCTCTCCTTTGCGCACGCGGGTGCCCTGCAAAAGCTGGGTGCGGTCTACAAAGCCCCCAGCGGCGCGCTCACGGAGGCCAGCTGGTCGGGCGGCACGTCCAGTACTCCGTTCACCTTCAGGCCCTGGCCCAATGCCCGTTTGCTGATGTGGCCCAGCTTCACCCCACCCAGCCGCTGCTCCTCGGTAGAGAGAGTTACTTCGGTGGAGGCGGCTTCCTGTTCCCCGCCCAATGCTGCGGCTGCGCCAACCGCAGCCGGCGCCTCCGCCGCGTTGCTGTCTGCTTTTTTCTCTCCGCAGCTGACCAGCATTGTGCCAGCCAGTACCAAGGTTGTTAAGTATTTCATGCCGATGTTCAGGTAAGGAAAACTACTGCGCTGCTCCGCCCAGCAGGTACTCCAGCTCCACCACGGTTTGATTGTGTTGCAACACGAGGTCCAGGTAATTAAGGCGCGCTTGCCGGGCTCTATCCAGGCTCAGCAAATAATCGGAGTAGCTGGTTTCGCCGGCTTTAAAGGCCCGCGTAGCCAGGCGCGTGACTACCGCCGCCTGGGGCAGCCCTACCTGCTCATAAAATAAGAGTCGCTCCTGCTGCTCCTTCCGGCGCATCTGCAACTCCTGCAGCCGGGCCGCTACCTGCGCCCGGAACCGCTGGTAAGTGGCCGATGCCGCTTGTTCCTGCAGGCGGGCGGCTTGTACCCGCGCCTTTTGCGGGCCGCGCAACAGGGGTAGGGCCACGCCCGCATGCACACTATGAAACCGGTCGGCGGGGCCGTAGACGGGGCTGCGCGTGCCATCCGGCTTATCGTAGCTACCCCGCAATGACTGGTTGGTGTAGCCCAGTACTACCTCCGGCAGCCCCCGGGCCTGCTCCAGTTGGGTTTCGGCCCTGCGTTCCGCCAGCTGTTGCTGTAGCACGCGGCCTTCCGGCGTATTCACCAGTGCGGCGGTATCAGTGGGAGGCGGGCTGAGTGGTAAAGGGCGCAGAACAGAATCGGCAATAGCAACGGGCTGGGGTGCCTGCAGCAGGGCCTGCAGCTGGCGTAGCGCTATCTGGTAATCGGTGCGGGCCTGCTGCAGCTGGTTTCTGATTTCGCCTTGTTGCAGCATTGCCGTGGCTGGCTCCAGGCGGGCGCTTTCGCCGGTTTTAAAGCGCAGGCGCGCGGCCCGCAAAAACTCCTGGTACACGCTGTCCTGGCCGAGCAGCACCTGCATACGGGTGCGAGCATAGGCGGCAGCTTCGTAGCTTAGGCGAACTTCGCGGCGGAGCTCGGCCTGCACCTGAGTCAGCTGCAGCTCCCGGCTGCCCACCTGTGCCTGCAGCAGCTGCGCCTGGGAGCGGTAGTAGCCTGGCGGTGACACCGAATGACTAATATTCAGAGAGTTGTCTTTGAAAGGGGAGTTGATTTGACCGTAGCCAGCCTGTAACGAAGTACGTCCTATATCATAGGCCGTGCGCTGCAGGGCCTGATGCGCGGCCAGGGAGCGTTGCGCGGCCTGCACGGTGCCATTGGCCAGCAGGGCTTGCTGCACTGCCTGGGCCGAAGTAAACACCCCGCTTTGCTGGGCGTGAGCTGACGAATCTATCAACAACAGCACGATGGCGGCGCCCAATGGCAATGCTTTATCTGCTTTTGGCCGGGGTGTTTTGCGCTCCGCGCGATGCTCCAGCAGATAGTACAGCACCGGCAAAACCAGCAGGGTGAGCAGCGTAGCCGACACCAGCCCGCCAATAACCACCGTGGCCAGCGGCCGCTGCACCTCGGCCCCCGAGGACTGGGCCAGGGCCATGGGCAGAAAGCCCAACGAAGCTACCGTAGCCGTCATCAGCACCGGGCGCAGACGTGCTTCGGTGCCCAGGCGGATGCGGCGAAGCAGGTTGGTTTCGCCGTCTTCCTTTAAATGGTTGAACTGACCAATCAGCACAATACCATTCAGCACCGCCACCCCAAACAAGGCAATAAAGCCCACCCCCGCTGAAATGGAGAAGGGCATATCCCGCAGCCACAAGGCCACTACCCCGCCAATGGCAGAGAGGGGTATAGCGGAAAAAATAAGTACTGACTGACTGATGGAGCGAAAGGTGAAATACAGCAGCACCAGAATCAGCAGCAGCGCTACCGGCACGGCTACCATCAGCCGGCTGGTGGCGGCGCGCAGATTCTCAAACTGCCCGCCGTAGGTAATGTAGTAGCCCGGGGCCAGCTTCAGCTGCTGGTTTAATACCTCCTGCAACTCCTGCACCACGCTTTCCACATCCCGGCCGCGCACGTTAAAGGCCACCGAAATGTAGCGCCGGGCATCGTCGCGCTGAATCTGGTTGGGGCCTTCGCGCAACTCTACGGTGGCTACCTGCTCCAGCGGCACCTGCTGGCCGGTGGGGGTAGCAATGAAGAGGCGGCGCACGCTGTTAATATCGGTGCGCAGATCCTGCCGCAGCCGCAGCACCAGATCAAAGCGCCTTTCCTGCTCAAACACCTGCCCGGCGGCGTGGCCGGCAAAGGCAGTTTGCACGGTGCGGTTAACGTCTTCCACGTTCAGGCCGAACTGTGCCAGGCGGTTGCGGTCCAGGTCTACCACAATCTGGGGCAGGCCGGTTACCTGCTCCACGTACACATCGGCGGCTCCCGGAACCTGGCGCACCCGGGCGCCGGCCTGGCGGGCATAGTCAGCCAGCTGCTGCAGGTCTTCGCCATAAATTTTCACTACCACGTCCTGCTTGGCCCCGCTGATGAGCTCGTTGAAGCGCATCTGAATGGGCTGCTGGAAGCTGAAGGTGACGCCGGGAATGTTACTCACCGCGGCGGCCATCTTTTCCGTCATTTCGGTTTTGGTCTGGGCCGAAGTCCATTCCGACTTGTCTTTCAGAATCACCAGCATGTCGGCGGCTTCCACGGGCATGGGGTCGGTGGGAATTTCGGCGGAGCCTACTTTGCTTACTACCTCTTTCACCTCCGGAAACGTGCGCTTCAGAATACCGGCCGCCTGCTGCACTTTCTCCACGGTGTAGCTGAGCGAGCTGCCGGGCAGGGTGCGGGTATCCACGGCATAATCTCCTTCCCAAATTTCCGGGATAAACTCGCCGCCCAGGGTTCGAAACAAGAGAAAAGTGCCCAGCAGCAGGGCGGCGGCCACGCTCAATACAATGGTCTTGGCCCGGAGAGCCCAACTCAGCATGGGCTGGTATTGCCGGCCAAAGAAGTCCATCAGGCGGTCAGAAAAGTTGCGCGGGTGCGCGGCCTCCCGGCTCAAAGCCAGCGCCGACATCATGGGCACGTAAGTGAGAGACAGAATAAAGGCCCCCAGAATGGCGAAAGCCACGGTCTGGGCCATGGGCCGGAACATCTTGCCCTCAATGCCGCCCAGGGCCAACAGCGGCAGGTATACAATCAGGATAATAATTTCGCCGAAGGCGGCGGAGGACCGGATGCGGGAGGCTGCCTGGTAGGTTTCCTCATTCATTTCCTCGCCGGTGAGGTGCTCGGTAGCTGCGCTTTTGCGCAGGGCCAGCCGGTGCACAATGGCTTCTACAATAATAACGGCACCGTCCACAATCAGCCCAAAGTCAATAGCGCCCAGGCTCATGAGGTTGCCGCTGACGCCAAACAGGCGCATGAGCGAAATGGCAAACAGCATAGCCAGCGGAATAACGGAAGCCACCACCAGCCCCGCCCGCCAGTTGCCGAGAAACAGTACCAGCACAAAAACCACAATCAGGGCTCCTTCGGCCAGGTTGCGGGTTACGGTGGCAATGGCGCTGTTCACCAGCTTGGTGCGGTCCAGAAAGGGCTCCACCGTAACGCCTTCGGGCAGGCTTTTTTCGATGGAGGCCATGCGCAGCTTCACCGCCTTAATGACTTCATTGGCGTTGGCGCCCTTCAGCATGAGCACCAGGCCGCCGGTTACCTCGCCCTCGTCGTTGCGCGTCATGGCCCCGTAGCGCACGGCAGCTCCTATACCCACCTGCGCCACGTCGCGCACCAGAATGGGCAGCCCGCTGCGGGTGCTGCGCACCACAATGTTGCCGATGTCGGCGGTGGAGGTGGCCAGGCCCTGGGTGCGGATGAAGTAGGCCGTGGGCTTGCGGTCCAGGTAGGCGCCGCCGGTGTTCTGGTTGTTGCGGGCCACGGCCTGGTATACCTCGTCCACGGTTACGTTGAGGGAGCGGAGCCGCTCTGGGTCCAGGGCTACTTCGTACTGCTTCAGCAGCCCGCCAAAGCTGGAAACATCGGCCACACCGGGCGTACCCAGCAGCTGGCGGCGCACTATCCAGTCCTGAATAGTGCGCAGTTCGGTGGGGAGTAGCGCTTTTCGTAGCCGGGCTTGGGGTGCACCAGGTACTGGTAGATTTCGCCCAGACCCGTGCTGACCGGGGCCAGCTCGGGGCGGCCCACGCCGGCCGGAATCTGACTTTCCGCGTCGCGCAGCCGCTCGGCCACCTGCTGGCGGGCCCAGTAAATGTCCACGTTATCGGCAAAGACAATGGTAATAACCGAGAGGCCAAAGCGGGAAAAGGAGCGCACCTGCTCGCGGCCCGGAATGGTGGCTACGCTCTGCTCCACCGGAAAGGAAACCAGCCGCTCAATGTCGCCGGCGGCCAGCGAGGGCGCTACCGTGTACACTATTACCTGATTGTTGGTGATGTCCGGCACCGCGTCAATCGGCAGCTGGCTCAGGGAGTAACTGCCCCAGGCTACCAGCGCCAGCGTGAGCAGCCCAATAAGGAGCTTGTTATGGATGGAGAAATGAATCAGCCTATCAAACATGGCACGGCAATCAACATTAGCCTGATGAAATGGAAAGGCTTTCCGCGGCAGGCCCTGATTCTACCGCAGGTGTTCTGCTGGCGTGGGGTTGTTCCCGGAAAGCATAAACATCAGACCTGCCGTGGCGGCTGCCACTGCGGGCTGCCAGCCGGGCAGAGAGTGGCCGGAACAGTTGCTTCAGTGTAATGAATGGCCGCCAATAGGGGCTTCACCGCCTCACAGTATACGAAAGGAACCGCCGGAAACGCAAAACCCGGACAGCATTGGCATTGGCACAGTGGGGAGCACCAGTTGCTGTGGTCCGATTCTGGTTTAGCTGGGTGCGCCGATAAGGTGAGAGGCCCAGGAACCAGCTGCACTGCTTTTTCCGGGCACGCTGAAGTGGCCAGCACTGCCAGATAAATGGCCAAGCTCAACGCTAAGTACCGCATATGCCAAAGGTAAGCACAGAAGCTATATGCAGTTTCTGATATTACTCATCTGCTCAGATGATATTCGATATCGATATTATGCCAAGCAAATCCTTAACTTCTCCTACACTTACCAAATACTTGTGCCATGGAAACCATCCTTCGTTTTATTGCCTCACCGGCGGGCCGCTGGATTCGCGTAGCCGTGGGCACCTCGCTTATTACTGCCGGGCTTGCCCAGGGTGAGAAAGGCCGGGCCATGGCCGCCCTGGGGCTGGTGCCGCTGGCGGCGGGCGCCTTAGACTTGTGTTTGCTGTCGCCATTGGTGGGGCTGCCCTTTGAAGGGGAGGCGTTGCGCCGCGCGTTAGGCCCCGCTACGCACGCCTGATGAGGATATGCCTGATTCTTGATCAATAGGGAATGTAAAGCGGGTAATACCGGAGTAGGGATTTACTCCTGATTACTTCAACTTGCCACTGAATTCTGCCTTCTGCAACTTGCCTGTAATTTCAGGCCGGAAGTAGGGTGGCAGCGCATTTTTATTCCCTGCATCCCTACTTGCTGACCCGGCTTTCGGCGTCAGGAGGCCAACCCCACCGTTCTACTCATGCTAAAACAACTTTCCCCTTACCGGCTGGCAGGTACCCGATACGGCCAATGGTTTCTGCTGCTTTTCGCCTTTCTGATTTGCAGTGCCGTCAGTGCCGCCGAGCTGAAGTCGCCGAACAAGCAGCTGACGCTGGATTTCTCCTTGCAAAGCGGCGGCATTCCTACTTATAGCCTAACGTATAAAGGTCGCGCCGTAATCAAGCCCAGCAAGCTGGGTTTAGATCTGAAGAACACTACGGCCCTCACCAGCGGCTTTACCCTGGCCGATTCCAAGACTTCCAGCTTCGATGAAACCTGGAAGCCGGTTTGGGGTGAGGTAAAGGAGATTCGGAATAACTACAACGAGCTGGCCGTTACGCTGACGCAGGCTGAAACCGGCCGCACCATTCGCCTGCGCTTCCGCTTGTTTAACGACGGCCTGGGCTTCCGCTACGAATTTCCGCGCCAGCCCAAGCTCGACTATTTCACTATTAAGGAGGAGCGCACCCAGTTTGCCCTGGCCGGCGACCATAAAGCCTTCTGGCTGCCCGGCGACTACGACACGCAGGAGTACAGCACCGTCACCAGCAAGCTCTCGGAAGTGCGCGGGCTGATGAAATCAGCCGTGACCGGCAATGCCTCCCAGACGCCCTTCTCGCCCACGGGCGTGCAGACGCCCCTAATGCTCAAAAGCCAGGACGGGCTCTACATTAACATCCACGAAGCCGCCCTCATCGACTACTCCTGCATGCACCTGGAGCTCGACGATAAGAACATGGTGCTGGAGTCGCACCTCACGCCCGATGCCGTGGGCGACAAGGGCCTGATTCAAACGCCCGCCAACTCTCCCTGGCGCACCATTATTGTGAGCGACAAAGCCGGTGACATCCTGCTCTCTAAGCTGGTACTGAACCTGAACGAGCCCACCAAATACAAGGACACCAGCTGGATTAAGCCGGTGAAGTACGTGGGCGTATGGTGGGAGATGATTACGGGCAAAAGCACGTGGTCCTACACCAACATGGACAACATCAAGCTGGACTCCATCGACTATACCAAGGTGAAGCCCAACGGCACACACGCCGCCAACACGGCCCACGTGAAGGAGTACATTGACTTCGCGGCCAAACACGGCTTTGATGCTGTGCTGGTAGAAGGCTGGAACACGGGCTGGGAAGACTGGTTTGGCAAGCACAAGGACTATGTGTTCGACTTTGTAACGCCCTACCCCGATTTTGATGTGGAGGAACTGCACCGCTACTCCGCCAGCAAAGGCGTGAAAATCATCATGCACCATGAAACCTCGGGCTCGGTGCGCAACTACGAGCGCCACCTGGATTCGGCCTTTCAATTCATGAACAAATACGGCTACAACGCCGTGAAAACCGGCTACGTGGGTGATATTGTACCTCTGGGCCACCACCACTACGACCAGTGGGTGAACAACCACTACCAGTACGTGCTGGAAAAAGCGGCCGAGCATAAGATTATGGTGAACGGGCACGAAGCCGTGCGCCCCACCGGCCTGGCCCGCACCTACCCCAACCTGATTGGCAATGAGGCCGCCCGCGGCACGGAGTACGAATCCTTCGGCGGCAACAACGCCGACCACACCACCATTCTTCCCTTCACCCGCCTCATTGGCGGGCCCATGGACTACACGCCCGGCATCTTCCAGACCAAAGTAAGTGCCTACAACCCGCAGAACAACTCCTTTGTGCACAGCACGCTGGTGCGCCAGCTGGCCCTGTACGTGACGATGTATAGCCCGCTGCAAATGGCCGCTGATTTGCCCGAGACCTACAACAAGTACCTCGATGCCTTCCAGTTCATTAAAGATGTAGCCGTAGACTGGGACGATACGAAAGTACTGGAAGCCGAACCCGGCGACTACATCACCTACGCCCGCAAAGCCAAGGGCAAGAGCAGCTGGTTTGTGGGCAGCACCTGCGACGAGCAGGGCCGCACCTCTAAAATCAGCCTCAACTTCCTGGAGCCCAAGAAGAAGTACGTGGCCACCATTTATGCCGATGCCAAGGACGCGCACTACGAAAAAAACCCGCAGGCCTACACCATCCGCAAAGTTACGGTGACCAACAAGTCCAAACTCACGCAGTACTGCGCGCCGGGTGGTGGCTATGCCATCAGCCTGATAGAAGCTGTCGGCAGCAAATAGCTGATTAACTGACTATAAAACACCGGGCTCCTACTGCTTAGCCCCAGATCAGCACCAAGCTGCCTGTGGTTAAGCGGTAGGAGCCCGGTTCTTTTACAGGCCCCACTGTATAAGTAGCAGGTGATATGGAAGAGCCGGTGCTTAGGCGCCGGCTTTTTTGCGGGTTGATTTTTTGGCCGCAGCCTTGCGCTCCTACAGAACGCGCAGGGTATACTGCTCACCGCTGGACAACAAATCCACTTTCAGGTTTCGGATGTAAAATACTTCCCCGTGCTTTATTTCATACAGCATATTGCCAGTGCATTCGTGGCCATCTACCACCATCCCTCGCTTATTCGTTTGACGATGAAATTGCTTCTAAGCTTTTCTACGACTTGGACAACAAGCGCCTCGAAATTCATTTTACCGGCTGTTGGGAAGTCGCTAATGAGCATTATCATGATGGACCCTGCTGCCTGTTGATTCACCAGTGGAGTGCTGCCTATTGCCAGGAAGAGGTCATAAGCAGTCGGTTTGTCCGGTTGGAAGAGGGCCTGGGCATTGTCCGCTTGGTCCTCACCCTTACTTGGTCTAGCGAGCAGTTGGAAATGTGGGTTATCACGATTGACAACCGCTGCCTGCTACTTCGAGTTGCCAATCCATCCGTCGAAGTGGTGCGCTAACCAAGCGAGTAAAGAAATACCCCCAATTGAAGTGCTGTCCTCGCTAGAATACCAAAATACGAGGTCAGATGCAGTAGGGGCAAAACCAGTCCGATTACGAGAAGTGTCCGCGACCAAGCCTTATGTAAAGGGACAAAACCGCGAAATGAAAAGCTGCAATTCGGTTTTATTTTATCTCTAAAATCATATGTTATCATTCAACCCAAAAAAATCTAGGTTTTAGGAATTAGATTAAATTATTGTATAATTGAGCCACCGCAGTATGTCTGAACATTAGTACATAGTGGAGGTACTTGGCAATATGGAACTCTTTAACATAGATCACAGCAGCACCATTCCCCTGCACGCGCAGGTTGAGGACCTGTTGCGAGACCTGATCAAAATTCCGGAATATCAGGAAGGCAAGCTGCTGCCGAACGAAGTAGCGTTAGCCAAGCAGTTAGGCATCTCTAGGAACACCGTCCGGCAGGCCACCAATAAATTGGTCTTTGAGCGGCTGCTGGTGCGTAAAAAAGGAGTCGGAACAACGGTCGCCAAAAACAATATTATCACCAAGCTGGACAAATGGTCCAGCTTTACCCATGAGATGGGCGAGAAGGGCGTCTCGTTCCGGAACTACCGCATAGATGCCAGTTGGGTGGAGCCCGACAAAGAAGTCCGGCAGTTATTTAATATCGCCCGTCAGAGTAAGGTGTTGAAGATGGAGCGCCTACGTGGGGTCGATACTGGGCCGGTCGTGCTGTTTGTCTCCTACTTTCACCCACGGGTAGGCCTGACGGGGGAGGAGGATTTCACCCAGCCCCTGTATGATTTGCTGGAAAAGCAGTACCATACAGTTGCGGCCGTTTCCAAGGAAGGCATCAGCGCTATTCTGGCGGATGCCGAGCTATCCGAAAAGCTGGAAATAGAGGTGGGCGACCCGGTGCTTTTTCGCAAACGAGTTGTTTGTGACCCTGGCGGGCGGCCCATTGAGTATAACCTGGGCTATTACCGGGCTGACAGCTTTACCTATACCATTGAAATAAAGCGCGAATAATGCGCTTGCAGCTTATTTTAAACCTGGCTGAAACAGCCAGCCAGGTTGCCGCCCGCAATCGATTCCGGCAACAATCGCGCTAGCCTGCTTCAGTATACAGCTCAACCTGATAGGCCACCATTAATGTAGCCATGATTACCATAAATGACAGATGTCCAACTATACATGTATATGTATGAACATATGGACATGATGTATTTCTTACCTTTTAACTTGTGCCTTTCTGATTCCGGTATATGACCACCCTTAGAAACCGACATCTCGCTCTGCAGCTGACTGCAATCATGACCGGCTGCCTGAGTTTGGGCAGGGCAGAAGCTGCTGTTCAACCGAGCCTTCTGCAGGCGCCCGCCGAGCGGGTAATCCAGGGAAAGGTAACGTCCAGCGACGGCAACGAGGCCTTAATTGGGGTAAGCGTCAGCATCAAGGGCACTAACCAGGGCACCACCACCAATGCCGAGGGGCAGTATAAGCTCACCATTCCCGGCGGGGAGGAAACTATGCTTGTTTTCTCCTACCTCAGCTACAATACGCAAGAAGTGCCGGTTAAAAACCAGAGCACGGTGTCGGTCGTGCTGAAGCCCAACGTTCAGCAGCTCTCCCAGGTGGTAGTCATCGGCTACGGCACTACCAAGAAAAGTGACCTGACTGGCTCCGTCGCATCCATCAAATCGGAGGAGCTGCTAGCAACGCCCTCCACCTCTTTCGACCAGGCCCTGCAGGGGCGGGCCGCCGGGGTGCAGGTCACGCAGACCTCGGGTCAGCCGGGTTCCGAGGCCTCAATCCGCATTCGGGGTACCAGCTCAATCAACGCCGGCAACGAGCCTCTCTATGTCATTGACGGGATGCTGGTAAGTAGTGATGCCAATGACATGTCAGTCGGCGTCAACCTGGGCCCCCGCATCAGCGCCCTTTCCACCATCAATCCAAACGACATTGAATCGATTGAGGTGCTGAAGGATGCCTCAGCTACAGCTATTTACGGGGCCCGCGGGGCCAATGGGGTGGTGCTGGTAACCACCAAACGGGGCAAGTCCGGCACGGGCACCGTCACGGTCGATGCCTACCGCGGCACCCAGCAGGTGGCCAACAAGCTGAAGGTGCTGGATGCCACCCAGTTTGCCAATCTGGTGAACGAGGCGAAATTCAACGCCAACCAGACTCCCCTCTACAACAACCCGGCAAGCCTGGGAGCGGGCACCGACTGGCAAAAAGAAATCTTCCGGACGGCTCCCATCGCCAGCTACCAGCTTTCCTTTGCCGGCGGCGATGATAAAACCAAGTACGCCATTACGGGCGGCTATTTCGGTCAGGACGGCATTATCCGCAACTCCGACTTTAAGCGCTTTTCTTTCCGGGCCAACCTGGACCGGGAGCTGAGTCCAAAGCTAACGGTGGGCAACAGTGTGAGCTACGCCCGCATAGCCTCCTCCGGCGTTTTGACGACTACGGAAACGATTGTGCCCGGCGTCACCACCGCCGCGCTGCTGTTCAACCCTATTCTGCCCGTGTATAACGCGGACGGGCCCGGGGGCTACACCTTTGAGAACCGCGGGGGCAGCTACCTGGGCAAGACGCTGGGCAACCCGGTGGCGGACGTCAACGAGTTTAACTCTTACGGCGTCAACTCCCGGATTCTGGGCAACGCCTACGCCCGCTATAAGATCCTGCCGAACCTGGAGGTGCGGACCAGCTTCGGGGTTGACGCGTTTTCCTCGCGGGAAAATGCCTTTGGGCCCAACTTCCTGAAGCGTACCCAGGCCAGCAAAGGGGAGGCCTCCATCGGTACCATCTCGGGGCTGACCTGGCTTAACGAGAACACGCTGACCTACAAGCCCGTGATCAGTGCAAATCACGCGCTTGACTTCCTGCTAGGCTATACCCTGCAGGAGTTCAACAACGAGAGCCTGCTGGTGTACGCTTTTGACTTTCCGGATGCCCGCACCGGCTACCACGACATCTCGGCGGGCCTGCTGCCGCAGAAGCCGTTCAACGGGGAGTCACGATGGAGTATGGTCTCCTACTTGGGCCGGGTTAATTACACGCTCTTTGACCGCTTCCTTTTCACGGCCACCGGCCGCGTTGATGGCTCTTCGAAATTTGCCGCCGGCAAGCAGTACGGCTTTTTTCCCTCGGGGGCGGTAGCCTGGCGCTTGTCCGATGAGGACTTTATCAAGCAGTGGGCCTTCATTTCGGAGCTGAAGCTGCGCACCAGCTACGGCATCATTGGTAACCAAGCCATCCCGCCTTACCAGTCGCTGTCGCTGGTGGGCGCTTATGGCCAAGGCGTCTTCAATGGTACGGAGGTATATACCGGCCGTGAGCCGCTCACCTTCGCCAACAAGAACTTGAAGTGGGAAACCACGGCCCAGTTTGACCTGGGCGCGGATGCCGCTTTCTGGAATAATCGGGTAGCTATTACGGCCGACATCTACCAGAAGAAAACCTCGGACCTGTTGCTATCCACCCCGGTTCCCTACACCTCCGGTTTCAACTCCACGGTCCTGAACGTGGGCAACATCCAGAACCGGGGGTGGAGCTGGATATCCGCACGAACAATGTGAAGGGCAAGCTGGACTGGAGCACGGCCTTAAACTTCTCCATCAACCGGAATGAAGTAACCAACCTGAACAGTGAAACTGATATTTTCCTGGGTGGTGGCACGCTGCTGCGGGTAGGCGAGCCGGTTGGTACCTTCTACGGCTACCAGTTTGATGGGATTTTCCAGTCCGATGAGGAAGCCAGCTCCAGCCCGGTGCTGAAAGGCCAGGAAGCGACTTCCTCCAACCCTGCCTCCCGCGCCCGCGCCGGCGACCGGAAGTACCGCGACCTCAACGGCGACGGCGTCATTGACGAGAAGGACCGCACCATTCTGGGCAGCGCCCAGCCCGATTTCACCTGGGCTTTCACCAATAACTTCTCCTTTTTCAATTTCGACCTGAGCGTTTTCTTCCAGGGTTCGCAGGGCAACCGGATGGCCAACCTCAACCTGTTTGACCTGCAGAATTTCAACGGGCAGAACAACGTGCTGGCCAACGCCGCCCTCGACCGGTGGACGCCCAGCAACTCCAGTAATAAATATCCCCGGGCTCTAGCCTCGGGTAGCCTCGACAACGGCGTGTTTTCCTCCAACATCGTGGAAGACGCCTCCTACCTGCGCCTGAAAAACGTGAGCCTAGGCTACCGGGTGCCGGCTTCCCTGACCCAGAAAGCCCGGGTCAAAAGCCTGCGGATTTACGCCAGTGCCACCAACCTGTGGACGCGCACCAACTACTCCGGCTATGACCCGGAAGCCAACACATTTGGCCAGAACACCGCCGTCATTGGCGTGGACCGTGGTGGCTACCCGCAGGCAAAAACCTACCTGGTGGGCTTAAATATCGGGTTTTGATATCAAGAACGCTCCCTATGAGATTCAACTCTAACTTCATAAGCAAAGCGGGCCTGGCCCTGCTGGTGGTGTTCATGGCCACTTCCTGCCAGGATTTTCTGGAAGAAGACCCCAAGAACTTCGTGGCCGTCACCAACTTCTACAAAAACGGGGATGACGCCGTGGCGGCCGTCAACGCCATTTACGGCTACCTGAACTCCACGAGCACCGGCTCCACGGCTGGGGTCTACCACAGCACCTTCTGGGTGACGGCGGGCCTGGCCTCGGATGAGCTGCTAAACCAGAATGTCTTTTCTCCGGACCTCGACCAGCTGGCTACGTTTTCCCACGGTCCGCAAAACGCGGCGTTGCTGGAAATCTGGGCCATGCATTACAAAGCCATAACCGTGGCCAACATTGCCCTGGAGCGCATTCCAGGCATTGAAATGGAGCCCAACCTCAAGGCCCGGCTGCTCAACGAAGCGCACTTCCTGCGTGGTCTGCTTTACTTCGATATGGTGCGTATGTTTGGCAGTATACCGCTGCTGACCAAGGAGGTGGAGCCCCTGACGCCCCCGGTAGCTACTGCCGACGAGATATACGCCCAGATCATCACGGACCTGAAGGCGGCCGAAGCCCTGCCTGTGAGCTACCCCTCGGGCGACGGCAAGGGCCGAGCCACCCAGGGAGCAGCCAAGGCGCTGCTGTCCAAAGTATACTTAACCCGGAAGGACTGGACCAATGCGGCCCAAAGGGCCAAGGAAGTTATCGACTCCAACAACTATGCGCTGTGGGAAGACTTTGCTGATGTATTTAAGCTTGTCAACCGCAACGGCAAAGAAGCCATTTTCTCAGTCGGTTTCGGCGACCAGGGTGGGGCCATCAGCTTCTGGGAAGTGGGCCAGTTTCAGGTGCGGCTGCTGCCTACAGAGCTGAGCGCCGAGGGCGTGGAGAATGCGCAGGGCTGGCAAGTACCGACGTTGTACCTCTACAATTCCTTTGACTTCAACGACCGGCGCCGGGAGGTAACGTTCCTAACCCAGTATACTAACCGCAGCGGCGTGGTGACGCCCATTCGGCCCTACATCCAGAAATACTGGGACCGGGCCGCCGAGCCCAAAGGAAACGGCAGTGCTAACGATTTTCCGCTGATGCGCTATTCGGAGGTGCTGCTGATATACGCTGAGGCCAGCAATGAGCTGAATGCCTCTGCTGAAGCCCATCAGTACCTCAATATGGTGCGCAAGCGGGCCCGCTTTGATGGTACTACCTACCGTACTACCGTGCCGGACTACGAGAGCCTGACGCAGGAACAGATGCGTGCGGCCATTCTGAAGGAAAGAGCCCTGGAGTTTGTGGGGGAAGGCCACCGCTGGTTTGACCTTGCCCGCACCAAAACCCTGGAAAAGCTGGTGCCGCTGGCTAAGCCCGGCGTGGTGCCCAGCACCAAGCACTACCTCTTCCCGATTCCGCAGCGGGAGCGGGACCTGAATCCAAACCTGCCGCAGAACGGCTATTAAGCGCCTGACCCATGAATGCAGAACACTGCGCTATTACAATGGACCTGGGAGGTACCACCATCAAGCTGGGCTTGGTGCAGGCTGGGCGGCTACTGGCCAGCAGCCAGCTAGCTGCACATTCGGCCCAAGGGCTGGCGGGCCGGCTGCCTTACATCAGGAAGGCGGTTGATGACTTATTAGCGGAGCAGACCATATCCCGCCAGCAGCTGACGGGCGTGGGCGTTGCCATTCCTGGCATCGTGGACAGCGTACAAAAGAAGGTACTGTCCATTGACAAGAAGTATGCTGATGCCCCCGAGCTTGACCTGCCTGCGTGGGCCCGGGAAGCCTGGGGCCTGCCCATTATCTTGGAAAACGACGCCCGCGCCGCGCTGGTGGGGGAGTGGCAGTACGGTGCGGCCCGTGGCCTCGACGACGTGGTGCTAATGACGCTGGGCACCGGTGTGGGCACCTCCGCCATCATCGAAGGCCGGCTGCTGCGGGGTCGTCATTATCAGGCCGGATGCCTCGGCGGGCACTTCACCATCAACGTGCAGGGTGCGGCCTGCAATTGCGGCAATATCGGCTGCGTGGAAGCGGAGTCCTCAAGCTGGAGCCTCGGGGAAAAGGTGAGAACCCACGCTGAGTACCACCGCAGTCAGCTTCGGACGGAGCCGCAGATTGACTTTGCTGCCCTGTTTCGCTGCGCGGAAGCGGGGGATGGCCTGGCCCGGCAGCTGCGCGACCAGTGCCTGGACGTGTGGGCGGCCGGCGCCATCAACCTGATTCATGCCTACGACCCCGAAGTGCTGCTGCTGGGCGGAGGCATTATGGGCAGCGGGGCCTACATCGTGCCCTACCTCCAGGCCAAAATCGATGCCTTCGCCTGGACGCCATGGGGGCGGGTAGAAGTACGGCCCGCGTCCTCTTTTGCCAGTGCTGCCCTGCTGGGAGCCGCCTATTTAGTGACTCATCCAAACTAAGCTGTTTTGAAAAAATCGAACTACGATAAGTATCCTGAGATAAGCATAGAAGGTCATACCTGCGTGGCTGGCTGGGAAGCCATTGCCGAAACTATTGCGTCCCGCATGGCTGAAAAACCCCTGGCGCGGGCCGTAGTAGTGGTCGAGTGCTACCATGGTGTTTATTCCCAGGAGATACTAGCGCAATTCGCCGCGGTACTCCAGCCCGTGCTCACCCTCGATGCCCACGCCACACTCAAATCGGAAAAGCAGATAAACGAGCTGGTCAGGGAATTCGTGACCGACGACCCGGTTTTCGGGTATATGGCGCCGCTGCCATTGCTGGGGTTTTTCGACCCGCAAAAGCAGCAGGCGGCCCAGGCGGAGATGGAGCAGGCCGCACCAGGAGTGATTCTGATTGTTGGTACCGGAGCCAGCTTTCTGACTTCCGCGCCCGACCTGCTCGTGTACGCCGACATGCCGCGCTGGGAGATTCAGCTCCGCTTCCGCCGTGCGGAGGTGGGCAGCCTGGGCGTGCCCAACCGCCAGGAAAGCTTTGCTTACCTCTACAAGCGGGCCTTTTTCGTGGACTGGCGGGTGTGTGACCGGCACAAAAAGACTCTAATGGACCAGTGGGACTATGTGCTGGACACTACTGTGCCCGCAACTCCCAAGCTCATCACTGGTGCCGCCCTGCAGGATGCCTTGCGACAGACCGTCGCCCGGCCCTTCCGGGTAGTGCCCTTCTTCGACCCCGGCCCCTGGGGCGGGCAGTGGCTCAAAGACGTCTGCGACCTGGACCGTACCGAGCATAACTTCGCCTGGGGGTTCGACTGCGTGCCGGAGGAAAACAGCCTGCTTTACCGCTTCGGGGAACACGCCGTGGAGCTACCCGCTCTCGACCTTGTGTTTTCCCACCCCCGGGAGCTGCTGGGCGAAGAGGTGTTCGAGGCCTTCGGGGATGAGTTTCCCATTCGCTTCGACTTCCTGGATACCATGGAGGGCGGCAACCTCAGCCTGCAGGTGCACCCGCTCACAGAGTACATGCGGGAGAAGTTTGGCATGCCCTACACTCAGGATGAGAGCTACTACATGCTCGACGCCAGGGACGACGCCTTCGTATACCTGGGCCTGAAAGAGGACGTGGTGCCCGAGCGCATGATGCAGGAGCTGGAGGCCGCTCAAACCCAGGGTCAGCACTTCGAGGCCGAAGACCACGTGGAGAAGTGGCCCATCAAAAAGCACGACCACGTCCTCATACCAGCCGGCACGGTGCATTGCTCCGGGGCCAACAGCGTGGTGCTGGAAATCAGCGCCACACCCTACATCTTCACCTTCAAGCTCTGGGACTGGAACCGCATGGGCCTCGACGGCAAGCCCCGACCCATTTCCCTGGAGCACGGCAAGCAGGTGATTCAGTGGGACCGGACCACGGAGTGGACCCGGAACAACATCATCAACCAGGTGCAGCCCGTGGCCGCCGGCGACGGGTGGCGCGAGGAGCGCACCGGCCTGGACGAGAATTCCTTCATTGAAACCCGCCGGCACTGGTTCACCAAAACGGTGCCTCACGACACTCAGGGCGTGGTGAACGTGCTGAACCTGGTGGAAGGCGCCGAGGCCATCGTGGAAAGCCCTACCCAGGCCTTCGCGCCCTTCGTGGTGCACTACGCCGAAACGTTTATCGTGCCCGCCGTGGTGGGGGCCTACTCCATCCGGCCCTACGGCGCCGGCCTGGGCCAGGAGTGCGCCACGTTGAAAGCCTCTGTCCGCACCCCGCTCCACTTCAATGCCAAGTATTCCATCCTCAACAACTAGGCTGCCCATGGAAAAGACCGTAAATACCTGGTTTGTGTACCGCATTACAATGGTGGCTGCCGTAGGCGGTCTGCTCTTTGGGTACGATACCGCCGTCATAGCCGGAGCCATTGGCTTTCTGCAGGCCAACTACAACCTCTCTCCGGCCATGATGGGCTGGATAGCCTCCTGCGCTATTGTGGGCTGCATGGTGGGAGCCCTATTTGCGGGTGCGCTCAGCGACCGGGTGGGCCGCAAGAAAGTGCTGATGCTCTCGGCCGTGTTGTTTGCCGTTTCTTCCATCGGCACAGCCATGCCGCCGAACCTGATGTGGTTTGTGGCCTTCCGGCTGGTGGGCGGGCTGGGCATCGGCATTGCCTCCATCCTGGCGCCCATGTACATTACCGAAATTGCCCCGGCGGCCATCCGGGGGCGGCTGGTGTCCATTAATCAGCTCGGTATCGTCACTGGCATCCTGCTCATCTACTTCGTGAATGCCGGCATTGCCGGGCTCTACGACGAGGCCTGGAACGTGAGCACCGGCTGGCGCTGGATGTTCGGCTCGGGCATCATTCCGTCGGTGGTGTTTATGCTGCTGTTGTTTTTTGTGCCCGAAAGCCCCCGCTGGCTGGCCAAGCAGGGTTACGTGGAGGAGCCGTTGGCCATCCTGACCAAAATTAACGGCGCGGAGCAGGCCCTGGTAGAGCTGGCCCAGATTAACAGCGGGCTGTCGGAAGAGGCGGGCGCGGTGGGCGAGCTGTTTGGCCCGGCCCTGCGCAAGCCGCTGACGATTGGGCTGGTGCTGGCCGTGCTGTCGCAGATTACCGGCATCAACGCCATTATGTATTACGCCCCGGAGATATTCAAGTCCACCGGCGACGGGTCCGACTCGGCGCTGCTGCAAACCATCCTGGTAGGCACCGTGAACCTGCTCTTCACCATCGTGGCCATCAAGTACGTGGACAAATGGGGCCGCAAGGGGCTGCTCTTGGTAGGCTCGGCGGGCATGGCCGTGTGTCTGCTCATTATCGGCGGGGCTTTTTACCTGGAGATGGTCCGGGGTTATGTAGTGCTGGTATTTATCCTGGCCTACATTGCCTTTTTCGCGGTTTCGCTGGGGCCGCTGGCCTTTGTCATCATTGCCGAGATATTCCCTACCCGCACCCGGGGCCTAGCCATGTCGCTGTGCCTAGCGGCGCTGTGGGTGTCAGTGTACCTGGTTTCGCAGTTCTTCCCCATCCTGCTGCAGTCCATCGGCAGCGCCTACACTTTCTGGACGTTCATGGTGCTGTCGGCGCTGACGTTCGTCTTTGTGTGGAAGGCCGTGCCGGAAACCAAGGGCCGCACGCTGGAAGAAATTGAGCATTCCTGGGCGGACGAGACGGCTGCCGTGCCGGTGCCGACCCGGGTTGCGCAGGCGCAATAACTTCTGGACTCTAACGCACAATTCACTAGTCGCTTTTTCACTCCATTCCCACTTATAATCATTTCCCCCACCATGAAAAAAAATACCTCCTATTGGTTTTACTGCGTTGCCCTGCTGGCAACGATGCTGGGCACTTCCTGCTCGAAAGATGAGGAATCCACCCCCGAAGGCCCTACCGTGGCGCTTTCCAAAGACGATGTTTCCGGCAAAAGCGGCCAGCAGGTAGAGTCGGTCGTGACGGTAACGGCCCCCGGCAACCTGAAGAGCCTGACCGTCTCCAAGCAGGTCAACCTGCAGAACGACAACACGTTCGGCACCAATGGCACCCAAACAGTTCAGCTATCCGGTACGGAGCAGAAGACCTTTACTTATAACTTCACCTATACCCAGGCGGCCGATGAAGTAGATAAGCTGGTAGGCTTCACCTTCAAAGCCGTGGATGCCAATGGCAAGACAGCTGAAAAGGTGCTGACGGTAAACACGGCCGCTTCCGGTGCCCAGATCCTGGCAACCTACCGCTGGAACCTGAAGTCCAAGCTCCATACCACGCCTAACCCCGACGCGGAAACCATTACGGACTGCGAGAAGGACGATTCCTTCGTTTATAATGAAAATGGCACCATGGCCGTGAACTACGGCACGCAGGCCTGCACCTTCGACGGCTTCAACGTGTACAAAGGCTGGACGCTGAGCGCTGATGAGCAGGTATTCACGCAAACGTACGAGTCGGCCTTCGACCCAAGCAAGGTGACTGTGGAAACCTACAAAGTACTGTCCCTGACCAAGGACCGCCTGGTAATGGAAATCACCCTGGATCTGTCTGTGTTCGGTCCTCCTTACACTTCCAACGAAACGTTCGTCTACACCTTCGACGCCAGCCCGAAATAGGGGCAACCCGCGCCGCGGCCCTGCAAAGTCCCATTCCGGGCTGGTTGTCTGACAATCGGCCTGGGATGGGTACCAGAGGGCGTCGAGCCGGCCAGCGGCTGGCCGGATGCGGGCTTATTTCTCACTTATGTTTTTTAAAGCCATAGTCTGATGTATAGACGTAGTGCGCAACTGAGTGCCCTTGTTCTGCTGCTGGCCGGTACTGCCGCCTGCTCCTCCGATAAGAGCGACTCGCAGAGCAAGGTCCAGCCCCAGCCGGCCAACACTGATATCACTACCCTGAAGTTTACGGTGGAGCCCGCGCCGGAATGGACTGCCCTGTTCAAGCGGACCTCAGGTTGGTTCGGGGCTGACGGCATCTTTGCCATTCCCAAAAACGGCGTCGACTCGCCGGGCTCGGGCAAAAGCACCGAAACGATGTTCATCTTCAGCGACACGATGATTGGCGACATCAAGGACGGCAAGCTGAACCCGGGACAAACCATGATCAACAATTCGGTGGCCGTGCTGAAAGGCGGAGTGCCCTCCACCGACAACATCAAGTTCTACTGGGACAAGGACCCCAATACCGGCAAGCACAAATCCCTGTTTATTCCCAGCACGCCCAACGCCCGCCCGGGCGAGTACTACTGGCTGGGTGATGGTTTTGTAAACACCGCCAAAAACAACGACACCTATATTTTCGGCTACCGGGTGAAAAACACCGAAGCCAAAGTATTCGGCTTCCAGGAGGTAGGCAACGCCCTTATTATCATTCCCGCCGGCAGTGTGCCCCCCTTCAAAGACCAGCGCCAGTTGGATACGCCCTTCTTCCTGCCAGGCAGCGCCCCCGACGATTACGGCTCGTTGGGCGCGGGGATTTTTGTCAATACCAAGGAGGCCGGCGCCCCACAGCCCGACGGCTACGTGTACGTGTACGGTGTGCGGGGCAAAGCCAAGAATGTGGTGCTGGCCCGCGTGCTGCCGGCCGATGTGGAGGACTTCAGCAAATGGCGCTACTGGGACGGCACCAACTGGAACCCTGACCTGGCAAAGCTGGCCAACATCACCGACCATGCTTCCAATGAGCTAAGCGTGACGCCCCTGCCCGATGGGCGCTACGCCATGGTGTTCCAGACGGATGGATTCGGCACTACGGTGGGCCTGCGCCTTGCTCTCCAGCCCCAGGGCCCGTTCGGGCCGCCCATCAAAGTTTGGGACAGCACCGAGGATACCAAGATGGACAAGGACTTTTTCGCCTACAACGCCAAAGTGCACGCCAACCTCTCGGAGCCCGGGGAGCTGCTGATCAGCTACAACGTCAACTCCTTCGACTTCTTCAAGGATATTCTGGAGCAGCCTAACCTGTACCGCCCCCGCTTTATCCGGGTGAAGCTGCAGTAGAGGCCTGCGGCTGTTTCACCTTAATTTCTCCGTTCCCTTTATCATTTAACCTACTCCATGAGGCTTAGTGTTCCGCGTATTGCTTGGTTGCTGGGGTGTCTGCCAGGGGGCCTCGCCACGTTGGCATGGCGTAGTCCTGAGCTGCCTTCCCAAGCCGCGTCAGACTTGCGGGTGGCTAGCATCCTGCAGAGCAACATGGTTATTCAACAGGCCAAACCTTTGGCTCTGTGGGGCACGGCCCCTGCCGGGGATACAGTGGTATTGGCCGCCGACTGGCGGAAAGCCCCAGTCCGGGTGGTGGCTGATGCGGCCGGGCAGTGGCGGGGCAGCTTGCCCGTGCCTGCCGCCAGGCCCCGGGACTTTACCCCGCACACGCTGACAGTGCGCTGCAAAAAGGAAAAGACTACCCTGGAAAACGTGCTGATTGGCGAAGTATGGGTGTGCAGCGGTCAGTCGAACATGGACATGGAGATGAAGCCCGCCCTTCCCTGGCTGCGCGGTGTGGTGGACTACGAGCGGGAAATTAGTGCGGCGGATTACCCGGCCATCCGGCTGATCAACATTGAGAACTCCTTCAAAAAAACGCCGCAGTCCAATGCCAAAGGTACTTGGCTGATTTGCTCACCCCGGACGGTGGGCGACTTCAGTGGCGTGGCCTATTTCTACGGGCGGGAGCTGCAGCAGCGGCTGCAAATACCCATTGGGCTGGTAGTTGCCTCGGTGGGGGGCTCAGCCTGCCAAGCCTGGACTAGCCGGGAGGCCCTCGCAGCCGATCCGCTGCTCAGGGCCCGCTACCTGACGCCCTACGAGCAGAGCTCCCAGGCCGCGGAAAGCCTGGATTCCATTAAGACCCTGGAAAAGCTGTTCGAGGTGCTGGCTCGGCCTACGTTACTCTACAACGCCATGATCCATCCTCTGAAAAACCTTTCTATCCGAGGGTTTTTATGGTACCAGGGTGAGGCCAATAAAAAGGATGGGGCCGATTACACCGCGCTGTGCACCGCCATGCTACGGGGCTGGCGCCGGGATTTCAACCAAGGGGAACTACCGTTCTACTACGTGCAGCTCACGCCCTACAACTGGGAGGAAAAGGACTCCACGGCTACCTACTACGCTCACTTGCGCGAAGCGCAGGAGGCAATGTTGCAGGTCCGCAATACCGGCATGGCTGTGACGATGGATGTGGGCGAAGCCGACAACATCCATCCCCGTAACAAGCAGGCCGTGGGCCTGCGCCTGGCCCGTCTCGCCCTGGCCCGCACCTATGGCCAACCCAAAACGCTTGAGGTAGGGCCCCAGCTGAAAAAGTACACCGTGAAGGGTAGCCAAGTCTACGTGTACTTCGCTCCCCGGAGCCTCGGCACCGGGCTCACCACAACCAACCAACGGGCGCCCCGGCATTTCTATCTGGCCGGCGCGGACCACGTCTTTCACCCTGCCGTAGCGAAAATTGTGCAGGAGCACTTGGTGCTGACCTCGACCCGGGTGCCGAAGCCGGTAGCTGTGCGCTACGCCTTCACCAATTACCCCATTACCAACCTGGCCAACCAACAGGGGCTACCGGCCGTGCCTTTCCGCACGGACGCATGGGACCAGTAAGCCTACGCCTTCCCTTCTCCGACTCCCGAATCCGCAACTACATCAAAGTATGAAACCCTGTACTCCTAGCCGCCACCGGACTGGTGCCGCCCTACTTTTCTCTGCCGTGCTGGTCCTAACTCTCGGCGGATGCGGCCAGCAGCAAACTACCTCTGCCGCCGCAGCAGCAGGTAGTCCGGCTGCCCTGCCCACCCAACAAGTACGGGCCGTAGCGGAACCGCAGTGGGACAAGATGCTGCTGCAGAACAAGGGCTGGCTGGGCGCGGATGGCATTTACAGCGTGGCGCTGAATGGCGTTGAAAAGTCCGGGGAGGCGGGGGGAAAAGGTACATTCCTCTGGTTTAGCGATACCATCATCGGGGCCATCCAGGATGACTCTCTGCAGCCTGACTGGGAGATGGTGCACAACTCTGTAGGCTACCTGCAAGGCAACGTGCCCGACCCGGAGAAAATCAAGTTCCACTGGCGCCAGGATGGCAAGGGCAAAGCTGCATCCATGTTTGAGCCCCGGACCCCTAAATCCCAGCCTGGCAACTACTACTGGCTGGGCGACGGGTTTTTCAACCACCAGAAGGATAGCACTATTTACATCTTTGCCTACCTGATTAAAAGTCTACCGGGGGGCGTGTATCCGTTTGAGGACATCGGCGTTTCCCTCATTGCCCTGCCCAAGGGCAGCCGACCGCCGTTTGCCAACCAGCGGCAGCTGGATACTCCGCTGTTTATTCCGAACAGCAACGGCAAGGGGAAAGTGGTGTTTGGCGTGGCCGTACTGGCTAATACAGTGGGCGCCAAAGCCCCCAAGCCCGACGGCTATATCTATGTGTATGGTGTGCGGGGCGTGAACAAAGAACTACTAGTGGCGCGCGTGCCGGACAAGGCGTTCGAAGACTTCAGCCAGTGGCGCTACTGGGACGGCAGCACCTGGGGCCCGGATGTACACAAGGCCGCCGCTCTAACCAGCCGGGTGTCCAACGAGATGAGCGTCAGCTTTATGGAGGACGGCCGGGTACTGGCATCCTACCAGCTCGATACCAACTCACCCACCATTGCTATCCAGACCGGTCAGACCCCAGCCGGGCCCTTCCAGCCAGCAAAAAAGATGTACGAGACGCCGGAAGTGTACGAGGACCTGGACTTTTACACCTATAACGCCAAAGCCCACCCGCACTTGTCCAAACCAGGGGAATTACTGATCAGCTACAACGTCAACTCTTTCGACTTCATTGCCGACATTCACAAGCACCCACACCACCTCCGCCCCCGGTTTATTTCAGTGAAGTATTAGTGAGGCAGTCACACTGAAACTGATAAGGCAAGTACTCAGCTTCTCCTGCGAATAAATGAAAAACGGAGGTGGTCTAGGAATGACGGGCAGAAGAAAGACAAGTCCTTCTGTTGCCTGTCATTCCTAGACCACTTCCGCTTTCTAATGTGGCCTATGGCCACGCCGTTAAATGCCTATGGCGCCTATGTTGCCTTCCGACTTGGATCTGCCATGTATAAGATACTCCCTTATAACGTTTATTAAACGGACGTGGCTGTTGCAGAACTCCGTTCAACTGGTCTTAGCCGTGGAGATAGCAGTTAGCAAGGGCCCGTACGCTTCCTAGAGCAGTCTGAATGGGCCTTCCAAGCCGGTCCAAACGGTCTACACCACTACTCCGGGAGTTCTGCAACAGCCACGCACGTTTAACGGGTGTTATGTCTCGGCCTATCCCTTTATCACGTTTATGAAACGCTCGTTGCATCGGGGTTCTAACCAAGCGGATTGATTCCGAAGTGCTTACCCTTCCCGCCTTGTCTGGAATAGCCGCTGGCGTGATGGCAATCCGGTGGCACGGACAGGTCAGTCGTAGGGGTTGGAGAGTTTGTTACGGTACTTCCCCGCCTGCCCTAAGCCGCTCCGCAACATAATAGGAAGATCGGCACGCCGGCTACAGGCTCAACAGCTCGCGGAACCGCACCGACTGCTGGCGCGAGACTTCCACGACCTCGGCCCCGCCACGCAGGGTCAGGCGCAGGCTGTGGCTGAACCAGGGCTCGACGCCGGCCACGAAATGCAGATTGATGATCT
Source organism: Hymenobacter sp. DG25B (assembly GCF_000801315.1). Lineage (NCBI taxonomy): Bacteria > Pseudomonadati > Bacteroidota > Cytophagia > Cytophagales > Hymenobacteraceae > Hymenobacter > Hymenobacter radioresistens. The sequence continues at coordinate 89,588 of NZ_CP010056.1, forward strand.
GCTGGCGGTTGGCCCGGAAAAACTCTTTTGGGTCAAGGCGGGCTTCGAGCTGGGCCAGTGTGCGCGGAATCAGCGGGCGGTGCTGGTCAAAATAGAGCTGGGTGTAGCTGCCGTTGATTTCAAAGAGTCGCACATCGGCCAGGCGCACAAACCAACACCGCTCGCCGTCTTTCACAAATACCTGGTCTTGCCCGGTCAGCAAGGCCGGAGCCGCTGTAGCCGGGGACTGGAGCCTGTTATCCGGGCTTTCCGCCGGCATTTGGGCGCGCACCTTGTCGAGCGCGGCCGCCAGGCGCGCTTCCTGCACCGGCTTGAGCAGATAATCAAGGGCATTGACCTCAAAGGCGCGCAGGGCATGGGCGTCGTAGGCGGTGGTGAACACCACCGGCGGCGCCGCCTCCAGCGAAGCCAACAGCTCGAACCCCGTTTCCCCGGGCATGTGAATGTCGAGCAACAGCAAATCGGGGCGGAGGGCAGCGAGCTGAGCGCGGGCCTCTTCCGCGTGACGGGCTTCGCCGACCACTTCCACATCGGGAAACGCGGCCAGCAGGCGGCGCAACTCGGCGCGGGCTAGGCGCGAATCATCTACGAGCAGCACTCTCATCGGACCAGGGGTAGAATGGTGAAGTCGGAAGACAGTTCCGGCGCCATACGCGTGGACCCGGGCAGGCGTAAGGTGGCCAGTACGGTGTCGGCCGCGGCGGGATCATTGGCCAAGGCAAACGCCGCGGCCGGGCCAAATGCTTGGGCCAGCCGCTCCCGCAGGCTACGCAAGCCCAGACCGCTGCTTTCAGCGGCCTGGGCCGGGTAGTAGCGTCCGGGACTGCGCACCGTCAGGCATAGCCAGCCGTCCGCGTCGAGTTGCGCGGTAAGGGCCACGGAGCCACCTGCCGGCCGCCCGGCCACCCCGTGCTTGATGGCGTTTTCCACCAGCAGCTGCACCGTGAGCGGGGGCAGCGGCACGGCCCGGGTGGCCGGGTCCACGTCGAGGGAATACTGCAGCCGGTCCTCCAGCTGCAAGGCTTCCAGGGCCAGGTAGTCGGCCACAATATCCAGCTCCTGCCCCAGCGGCACCAGGGGCGTAGCGCTGTGCTGCATAACGTAGCGCAATAGCTCCGCTAGGTGGGCCAGGGCTTGGCGGGCGCGCTCGGGGTCTTCGCTCACCAGCGCGCGGATGTTATTAAGCCCGTTGAAGAGAAAATGCGGATTGAGCTGGGCGCGCAGTGTGTTCAGCTCGGCCTCGCGCACGGCGGCCGTCAGCTGCCACTTCTCGATTTCGGCCCGACGTGAGCGGTGCAGGTAGTACCACCCCACGTAGGCTGCCGCCCACAGCGTGAGCAGAATGGCCAGGTTCATGCAATAGCCCAGTTGGGCGGCCCAACCTTGCGGTCCACGGCTCGCTACCGAAAGCGGCAGTGCCAGCTTTGAAACCAGCCCAATCATGACCACACTGCCCACGGCCAATACCGCATTGGCCAGCAGCAGCCGGCCGAGCAGGGCCAGCGGTGGCCGCGCCAGCCACTGACCCCGCCAGATCAGCTGGCGCAGCACGTGGGAGGCACCCAGCGCCGTGGCCGCAATCAGGACGCTCATCACGTCGAATACCCACCGGGGCGTGCTGCTGGTTGGGGGCACAAACGCCCGGTACAGGACCAGGTTGAAAATACCGTACAGCGTCCAGGCCAGGACCTGCGTGCGCCAGTAGTTGCGGCTGGGCTTCGGAGCAGAAAGCATGGACATGGCAGTCAGCAGGTAAAAGCGAATTACTTGCGCCAGATCGGCGCGGCGGCAAGGTTATTTCTTTCCCGCATAGTGGGCCTGCAAAAATGCGTCGGTCTGCTGGAAAAACCAGGCCGTGTCGTCGTACATCAAAAAGTGCTTGCCGGCCGGCGACATTTCGATGCGGTGCTGGGGCAGCTGGGCGTACTGCGCCGCGAAGATGGCGCGCGTCGAGGCCAGCGTGGCCCCATAGGGCTGGTAAGCAGCCCAGCTGCCGAGCACTAAGGCGGGCTGCCGCACGGTGCCCAGGGCAGCGCGCAGATCAGTCGTGTACATCTCGTACATGGCCTGACCCACACTGGCGGGGTCTGAGGCCTGGCCCCAACGGGCCACCAGGCTTTGGTGGGCGGTGTCCGACACCATGCCAGTCGCTAGTTGTCGCTGCTGAGCCACCGACATGTTGCCGGTTTTCATTTGCTGACGCATGCCCTCGGCCATGGGGCGGGCAGTTTCCACGGTGGTAGCCGGGTTTTGAACAGCCGCCAGGAAGGGCAGCGAATCCAGAATCACGAGTGGGCCCACGGCCTCGGGCTGCGTGGTGCTCAGCCACAGGCCCATAAAACCGCCCAGACTGTGCCCGATAATGGCGGGCCGCTCCAGCTTTTGGGTTTTGATGTAAGCCAGCAGTTGGTCGCGCACGGCGGGCAGAAAGCGGGCTGTCGAACTGGCCCAGCGGCCGGCGCCACGCCCCCGAAACCCGCCAGGCTGATCACGTGGCATTGATATCGGCTTTGGTAGCGGGCCACCGTTTCGTCCCAAACGGCTCCGGGGCAGGTCAGGCCGGGAATCAGGAGCACGGGCTGCCCTTTGCCCACCACGCGCACCGTGAAGCTGGGGTGGGCCGCGGGGTTGTCGGTCATGATAGGGGTAGGGGATACAACTGGGGGCGTGGCGGCCACGGCAGGTTGCGCTAGGGCCGCACTCAGCAGCAGGGCAGCAAAAGGACGGCGAAGAGCAGCGTAATTCATGGGGCTGGTTGGGTTAATAGGTAAAGGATGGCACAAACTTAGCCTGGCCCCGTCTGGCGCCCAAGGCAATTCCGGCCAACGGGGATTCCGCCCCGCCAGCGGGCGAAAATCCCGCCGAATTGAAAGGCCTATTCACCCCTGGGCTCCGGCACCTGGCTCCGAGGGGCTCATTTAAGTGACCTGTTTTTTCGCCCATAGCCGGGGTCTGCGCCTTCCACACTAACCCACGTTTCACCGAGGTTAGCCGAAGGACTCAAGTTGGTGTCACCTTTCTTAAACGCTGGGTTGGGAGCTGTTATTAGCCACACCAGAGCTCGAAATAGCGTTGCACTTCCTATTTCGAGGAAGTTTTCTTACTTTGTATTGATGATTCATGAATTATGAATCATTCTATAAAAATGGAAAAACTCCGTGCTCTGCGCCCCCAGGATGTGGTCCTCATGCTGGCCCTGGCGGCGCGAACCGCACCCGTGGCAAAGCAATCAACTGGCCCAGGCCTTGTGCCTAAGTCCGGCCGAGGTATCCTATGCCTTGCGGCGGTGTCAGAATAGTCGCCTGTTGGTTGAAGGCCGCCGGGTTCAGCGGCGCGCCTTCGTCGAGTTTTTGCGGCACGGGCTGCCCTATGTGTTTCCGGCCCATCCCGGCTTTCAGGCGCGGGGCGTGCTGACCGGCCCCAGCGCATCCTTCCTGCAGCCGCAATTTGGGGAAGGCATTGCCTATGTGTGGCCGACGGCCGACGGCGAGGCCTGGGGTGCCGCCGTGACGCCTTTGTATCCGGGCGCCCCAGCGGCCGCCCGGCAGGATCCGACTCTGTATGAGCTGCTGGCCTTAGTCGATACGATTCGGTTAGGGCGGCCGCGGGAAGTGAAACTAGCCGGGGGGCTACTCCAGCAGCGACTCTTAACCTTACCCCAGCGGATGCATGCCTCTTAATCCATCCCGCAATCTGGTTCGGCTACAAGCAGTCGCCCAGGTCTTAGGTCCCTTGCGGGAGCGGGTGGTTTTCGTGGGTGGGCAACCGTGAACCTGTATGCGGCTACCTCTTTGGGTATCCCCGAGCCCCGGGTCACCGACGATGTCGACTGCATTGTGGAAGGGGCGCCTTGGGCTTCTTTTTATCAGCTAGAAGAAGAATTGCGGGCTCTAGGGTTTACCAACGATATGGAAAGTGGAGTAATCTGCCGCTGGCGCTTTGGGCAGCTGGTGGTTGATATGATGCCCACAGAAGGCGATATCTTAGGCTTCATCAATCCCTTGTATCCGGAGGGGTTTGCTCATGCGATTGATTACCAACTGCCAGACAGGACGAGCATCCGGTTCCTGGCACCGGTCTACTTTCTGGCCACGAAGCTAGTCGCCCTGCGCGACCGTGGCTGGGAAGATTTACGGCTGAGCCAAGATCTGGAAGACGTGGTGCATTTGGTGGACAACCGCCCGCAGCTGGCGCAGGAAGTAGCCGCTGCGGATGAAGGGGTGCGACGATATATCCAGCAGCAGATCCGGGAAGTGCTAACCCACCCGGATTTGCTGGAAGCGCTGGAATGGACGCTTCCGGCGGGTTCGGGCTATGAACGCAAGTTTGAAATTGAGCGGCGCCTACAACACGTAGCCGGACTGACCAGCGGGTAGTGTGGTCACCTTGAATAAGAAGGGATAGGTTCCGATAAATTTTACGGAGCGGAACTTACAAGGGCTTTCACTAAAGACCCATAAGTAGCTTTATGGTTAATTGAGCCTACCTATGCCAGCCCTCCTGTTCGAGCAATTTAGGAGTGCTCAGGACGGGTATACCATTTGGCCAGCAGAGTGCTCTACCTTTGGCATTGGATTGCCTGCTTGTGTTTTCGTTTTCAACCCTACCCAGTGCCAAAGTCCTGCTGTCTGCTTTTGTTGCTGTTGATTGCCAGTATGCAGCGGGGCATGGCACAGCCGCTGGGAGGCAGGGCTAGTATGACTCCCCCTTCCATGGGAACGGTGGGGGTGCTGCCGGACCGGAACTACGCTTGGGAGCGTATCCGTACCGATACCACCCTGGCCTTCCAGGCTGCCGACTCACTGCGGCTGGCGCAGGATCATCGGTTTTGGCTGAAACTGACGGTGCGCAATCCAAGCCGCTATACCGCGGCCGTGCAGTTGAACGTACTGCCTAACCTCGACAACACCCTCTTTTATTTCGATGAAGATGCCCGCACCTGGCGCACCCGGCGGGCGGGCGTGGCGGTCGTTACCGATAGCCAGCGGGTAAAGGGCCCCTTACGGCTACTCCTGCCAGGGCAGTCTACTACCCCGGTGTACGTGCTGATACGCCTAAACCAGCGGGCGGCCCTGCCGCCCGCCATTCGGTTGCAGGTGAAACTGGAAAATGAAGCGGAAGCGCGGAGCCGAGATGCATTTTTTCGTATCGCCTGGACTGTGTCCATGGCGGTGCTGGGGCTGCTGCTGCTCACCAACCTGCCTACGTACATTCGCTTTCGCGACCGGACCACCCTCTACTACCTATGTACCCAGGTGGGGGCGATGTTGTACATCACCGCGTTCCGGGCTATTTTAAGATGGTGTGGCCCGCGCCGGTTTTCAGCCAACTGGTATTGGCCTCTGGGCAGAGCTATGGTTACTCGCTCAACAACGTACTGATGCACCTGAGTGTGGTACTCTTGCTCACGGGCTTCGTGCAGATGACCCGGGCTTACCTTCCCACCCAGGCCCGGCTGCCGCGGCTCGATGCCGCGCTACGCTACGCGTTACGCGCCTACGTCGTGTTCACGGCGGTAGTGGGACTGGTGAATATAAGCGGCTTTTTCCTGAACTACTATACCCTGCTGCTGGATAATGTGCTGGTTTTCGGGGTGGTGGGCCTGCTGCTGGCCACCACCGCAGTGGCATACCGGCTGCGGCTGCCACTGGCCCGTACGTACCTGCTGGCCAATGCACTGCCGCTGATCCTGGTAGTGCTCATGGTGGGCTACCACATCGTTTTCGGCTTCGACAACAACGGCAACCTGCTGCTGCCCGACCTGGCTATTGTCTCGCACGCGCTGGGCTTCTCCGCCGCCATTAGCATTCGTCTGCAAAGCGTGCAGCAGACCTTGCTGGCTAAAGTGCGCGAGGCCAATGACCTGGCCCTGAACATCCAGCAAAAAGAATTGCGCCACCGCGAAATCGTGCTGAAAAACCAGCACATCCAGACGGTGCTGCTGGAGATGCAGCATCGGCAGCAGGCCCGTGACCAGCACCGTCAGCAGCTGAGCGCCGACATTCAGCAGCAGGAGGCAAACAACCAGGAGTTGCAACAGCAGCTCGAGGCTAATCAGCGGGAGTTGGCCTCCACCACTCTGTATGTGGAGCAAAAAAGTGCTTTGCTGGCTGAGCTGCAAAAGCAGATTCAGGAGCTCAGCAAGCAGCGCCCGGACACGCAACGGGACCTGACGGGCCTGCAGTCCATCCTGCAAACCAGTCTTTACCTGGATGAGGATTGGAGCAAGTTTAAGCGGCACTTCGAGCAGGTCCATCCCCGCTTTTTTGAGGAACTGCAGGTCCACTATCCCGCCCTCACCAAGCACGAGCAGCGGCTGGCCAGCTACTTCCACATCCAGCTCTCGACCAAGGAAATTGCCGCCTTGCTCAACATCGACCCGGCCAGTGTGCGCCGCGCCAAGACCCGCCTGTACAAGAAGATGGCTGCCGCCGACCTGGCGGCCGGCCGGACACCGCCCGCCGCCGAGCCACTTGTAGGGGAGTAGGGGAAGGCTGTTGCCGCCTATCTGATCAGCCTGGCCGGGCCACCAACCAAGTACCCATTGCTTGATTTTATAGACTAATAATCAAATATATAATCTTGAATTATAAACACTTATAAAAGTGTCTACACTTTGTCTACGGTCTAAATTAGGATGGAGAGCTTCCATGGGCAAACCTTGAGCCTGTCTTAACCCGCTGGTACTTGTGGCGTTGCTGCCCTGGGTGTGGCGCGTCTGACCATAGTGCCCCGCAGCCAGAGGTAGGCCCTCGGCTGCGGGGCCAGCGTCATCTGACCGGTTCATTTTTCTCTTTCGCCCCGGCTGGACTTGTTTTTCTCTGGCCCTGCCTGTCCTCACCATGCTCCCATTCTACCCGCTACACTGGACCGCTCCCGGTCGCTTTGCCCGTCTCGCCCTAGCCTTGCTGCTGGCCTGGATCCCGCTGCTGGCCTGGGCCGGTACCCCTACGCTGCGCCTGGAAGCCACCGTGACAACCGGCGACGTAACGGCCTTCGTCGATCAAGTGGAAATCATCAACGCGGTGACCGGCGCGGTGGTGGCCGGGGCTGTGCCTAACGCTGGCTTTGAGACTTTCACTAGCCTAGATAACGGGAGCTACGGCTACCAGCCCACCGGTGCCACCTGGAACTTTGCCCCTCGCAGCGGCATTACCAGCGACGGTGGGGCCCTAGGAAATCCGACGGCTTCGCCCGATGGCACTCACGCGGCATTTCTGCAGCCGGCTAGTGGCGGCACCAGCCTCAGCCAGACGCTGCCGGAGCTGGCCGCGGGTTACTACCAGGTGCGGGTGCAGCTGGCCCAGCGCAACTTCGGCACGGCCGACCAAGGCGTGCGCCTGCTGGTAGACGGGCGCGACCTGGGCAACAGTGTGCCGGCCAATGACGGCGGGTACCATAGCTTTACCAGCGCCGTGTTTGCCGTGGGGGCGGAGTTGCGCTTTGAGGGTGGAGGTAGTGTTTACCTTCCCGGCTTTGATGTAACCGCCTTTCTGGACCAGCTGGAACTCGTAGATGCCGCAACCGGTGCGGCCGTGCCGGGAATGATTGCTAATCCTGGCTTTGAGACTACCGGCAGTCTGGGCTCCGACCTCTACGGCTACCGCCCCACGGGCACTGGCTGGACGTTTGCCGATGCCAGCGGCATTGCCACCAACGGCAGCGCCTTTAGTAGCCCCACAGCCCCCGACGGCACGCACGTGGGGTTTATCCAAAGTGACAACTTCAACGTAGGCTTCCGCCAGATTCTGGGCGGGGCCTTAGCGGGCAGCTATCAGCTGCGGCTAAAAGCGGCCCAGCGCGTGATGGGCGATGAGCCGGCTAATCAGCAGGTGCTGGTATGGCTTAACAACCAGCTGCTCGCTACCCTGCTCCCCTCCAGCAATGGCACGTTCCAGGACTTCACGGTTGCCTTTACCGTGGCAACGCCTCCCGTGCCGGTCATCAGCAGCTTTACGCCTGGCATCGGCGGCCCCGGCACCTCACTAAGCCTGACCGGGGCCAACCTGAGCGGAACCAGGGCCATTACCTTCCCGGGCGGGGTCGTCGTCAACTCCGGTTTTCGCATGAGTACTGACGGGACCAAAATCACGGATGTGGTGGTACCAGCCGGGGCGCAGTCCGGGCCCCTCACCGCGACCCTGAGTGGGGGCCAGCGTGCGGTCAGCCCTCAGGACTTCACCATTGTGACTCTCCCAACTTTGGCGCAGGTGAGCCCTTACCTGGGCACGCCAGGCACGGTGCTTACCCTAACGGGCACCAACCTCACGGGCACCACTAGCATCAACTTTACCGGCAGTGCCGGGGTAAAAACCGTGACCAGTGGTTTCACGGTAAATGCGGCGGGCACCCAGATAACAGGTATTGTAGTGCCAACCGGAGCCCAGAGCGGCCCCATTACGGCTACCACTGCCACCAGCGGCACGAGCCTGGTCGGCCCGGCCTTGTTTTTTCGGGCCAGAACCGTGGCGGCAGGTTACCAGCACACGGTAGCCGTGCGGGCCGACGGTACGCTTTGGGCCTGGGGATGGAACCATGGCGCCCAGCTCGGGGATGGCACCACCACCAACCGCAACGCGCCGACCCAAATTGGGACGGACAATAACTGGGCCACGGTGTCGGCGGGTTCAGGTACCGCGGCGATACGTACGGACGGGACGCTGTGGGCTTGGGGGGCCGGTTTAGTCGGGGATGGCACCGGCCTGGTACGGCGCTACGTACCCGTGCAGATTGGCACCGCCACCAATTGGGCTACAGTGGATATCGGCGAAGATTATACCGTCGCCCTGCGGGCGGACGGAACGCTCTGGATCTGGGGCAATGGCCCGAGCGGGTACTTTGATGTACCCACGCAGGTGGGGACCGAAACCAACTGGGCTGCCGTAGACGCCGGTCTATATCACGCCGTAGGGGTACGAACGGATGGCACTCTGTGGGCCTGGGGCTTCAATCAATACGGCCAGTTAGGCACCGGCAACGCTAGTAACGCTATCAACCGAGGCCCGACACAGGTCGGCACCGGCACCAATTGGGTGAGTGCCTCCGCTGGTGGACTTCACACCATGGCCATCCAGGCGAATGGAACCTTGTGGGGCTGGGGGCGGAACGAGTATAACCAGTTGGGTACTCCTGCGCTCTTTGATCGTCCCTCACCCATTCAGATTGGGTACGGCGGTAGCACCCGCAAAACCCAGTGGGCGAATGTGGCCGCTGGCAAAGAGTTTACGCTGGCACTGCAGGCGAGTGGGGAGGTTTTGACCTAGGGCTCCAATGAATTAGGACAACTTGGCAGTGCTGGAAGCCGTCCGCCCATGAAACTGCCGGGCAACGCCTGGACCAGCTTAGCAGCGGGTTACTACCACGCGGCGGGGGAGCAGAGCTGCCACGCTGTCTGGGCCTGGGGCGATAACAGCAACGGCCAAATAGGCACCGGTAAGGGTTATATAGATGCGAATATTTATCAGTTCCCGGAGTTAGTAATTGGCCCCGGGCCGGGGCTGATACGTTTCACGCCGGCCAGTGCGGCCGTGGGAGCCACCGTCGTGGCAACTGGTACAGGACTTTCAGGACTTACGGCCCTGAGCGTGAACGGCACCGACGCGCTGGCCAGCGTGACCAACAACTCCGACAACAGCTTCACCTTTGTCGTGCCAGCCGGGGCCACGGCCACAGGTACGACCAGCGTGGATGCTGGTTGCGGCTCGGCCAGCAGTACCGCCTTCACCGTACTACCTTGTCTGACGCCCAACCTGCAAAGTCCGACGTTAACGCTGGCCGGTAGCGGCCAGGGTACCGTGGGGGCTGGTGCCTTCGATGCGGGCAGCACGGCCAGCTGCGGGGCCATTACGTTTGAAGTGCAGAAGCTGCGCACGGGCACGGTGTATGGTACCATGGCCGAACCAGGGCTGCTCTCGCTCACGGCCCCGGCCGGGGCGGTGTTTACATCCGTCGATTTTGCCAGCTTCGGCAACCCTACCGGCAGTGAGGGCAATTATACGCTGGGCAGTTGTAACGCGCCCAATAGCCTTTCCCGCGTCCAGGAGGCGTTGCTGAATCGGGGAGGCACGGTGAATATTTCGGCGAGCAGCGGCTTTTTTAACGGCGACCCCTGCAACGGAACCAGCAAGCAGTTGGCCGTGCGCGCTACCTATACGTATCCGGTTGGCAGTGCCTCCTCCTCCCTGGAATATGCGTGTGCTGACCTGGGTTCCCAGCCCGTGCAGCTGACCCTGACGGATGCCCAGGGAGTCAGTATGACCCGCCCCGTCTCTGTAACGGTGTTATCTCCGCCCACGGCCACCATCACGGGTCTGAACCCGGTGAGTGCGACACCGGGCACCACCGTCATGGCCTCGGGCTCCAACCTGACGGGAGCCACGGCCCTGACGGTGAACGGCGCTTCGGCGGCCATCAGTAACCTGACGGCTACGGGCTTCACCTTTATCGTACCGGCCCAGGCCGCAAGTAGCGGTAACCTTATCCTGAGCCTCCCTTGTACCCAGCTGCTTACCCAGCCCTTTTCTACTACCCCGCTCCCGGTCGAATTGGTGCAGTTCACCGCCACCCTTGCCGGCCCAGAGGCCGTACGCCTAACCTGGATGACGGCTTCGGAGAAGAACAGTGCTTATTTTGAGGTGGAAGCTAGCGCCGACGGTCACACGTATCGACGGGTAGGCCAGGTAGCAGGCCACGGCAACACGACGCACCAGCAAGAGTATCAACTGGTGGACAAGGGCATTCGTCAGTACGCCACCGGACTGGTGTACTATCGCCTGCGCCAGGTAGACCAGGATGGCACGGCCACCCTTTCGCCCGTGCGCACGGTAAAGGTGGCACCGACCAGGGAACTAGCGCTATTTCCCAATCCGACTACTGGATCGGCTACGCTCACCGGGGTGCAGCCGGGCGCACTCGTGACGGTGTTGGATGCCGTGGGCCGGCCGGTGTTTACCCTGCATGCCTCGGCGGCCGGCACGGCGGCGCTGGTGCTCCCCCCGGGCATAGCGTGGGGTCTGTACGTGGTGCGCGTAGGTCCCCAAGCCCTGCCACTAATCGTTTCCCAGTAAGCGCAGCGGGAGGGAAGACAGGAAAGATGCCCCGTTTAAATACTCCCAGCACACTCAGGTAAAATGCAACTTGTATCACCCGGTTTTAGCTTATCAGTGACCATAGAACACGCAAATCCACCGAACGAAGCGGTATACACACGGTATTCTTAGGCGATCCGCTGTTATCTTAAAATGGATAACGAGACACCGGGCTTTGGCTCAAACAAGTTAGGCCCCTGTTCCTTCTTAGAAACAGGGGCCTTATGTATAAAAGCAAGTCAAGGGCAAAGAGGCTTAAGGCAACTTTTGCTCCTTGAACAGGCCACTGACGGAGGTCATGTAGGTGGGTAGATTAAAGTTGCAATGAAAGATGCCCGTCACCGTGCGGTTCTGCGGCTCATAGCTGCTCTCGCCCGTGGCCATGCTCTCCCCCACAAACTGGAGTGGACGCGTACCCCCGTCGTCTTATTGGCTTCCGCCGTCCCCTCGGGTTGGTAAAACTCCACGGTGAGCAGGCTACCGTTTTTTAGATTGCCCTGTAGCTTCAAATGCGCCGTGGTGCCACTGTAGGTGGCATCCAGGATCTTGATGTTGTCGAGCGCATACTTATTCGGTTCATAATCATCCCGCACGATAACGTCAAACTTGATGGGCGCCGGGGGCGCGGGCGCCGGCGTTTGCTTCTTCTCACAGGCGGCGAAGGATAAGGTCAAAAATAGGGTGGCCAGTAAGCCAGTCGAGCGGATAGATCGTATCATGCTACATAGATACCGAAAAGCGGGTTACTATATAGGCGGAAACGGAGAAGATAGGACTTTATCAGGCGTTGGGCTGTTGGTGGGGCCTCCCGGAACACGTTGACGGCGGGCAGTCAAAGCGCCAGGGAGAGGAGACTAGATCCGTTGGAACACGCCGCCAAAAAGCATCCGTCCACGAGTACAGGCAGCAACCTGTCGGCTTATAACATTTATTAAACGGAGGTTCAACAGGTGTTATACCTCAGCCTAATGGCTTATAACATTTATTAAACGTTGGGTTCTTAAGTGCTCTGGGCAGGCTTGGGCACCGTATCATCTATGGTAAGCGGAGAGACAGAAGCTGCTATCGGCTTGAAAAGATAACCCTCTCCTCCCATTTGCTCGACGTGATTTGGGTGAGCCGCGGTTCTTGACTAGGTGGCTAGTATCTTCGTTGCTTATTCCTTCTTATTGCTCGTTATTTTGAAAATTTCTACGCCTTATACCCTCGCTCGGACTACGGCACTCTATCTGGTATCCTGCCTGTTACCCAACCTAGCACTGGCTCAAGCCTTCACGGTTTCCGCCGTAACCCCAACACACAATACCCTAGCCGTTCCCCGAGCTGCTTCCGTTGGGGTGACCTTCTCGCAAGCGGTCGGTAACAGCGCCAGCAGCCTGGCCGGCCTGCAGGTATTCAGTGCCCAGCGCGGGGGTAAACTAGCCGGCACCTCCACGGTGGCCGGGAGTACCCTGACCTTTGACCCGCTTCGGGCGTTTAAGCCCGGCGAACAAATCTCGGTGACCCTGACCTCCGCCCTGAAAAGCACGGCGGGCGCGGCGTTAGCCAAACCCTATGTCTATCAATTTACCGCCGCCGCCACCGGGGGAACCGGGAGCTACACCCGGGCACCGATATCAAGATGGGTCGGGTTGTCTCTGGTGTGACGGCTGCCGACGTCGACCAGGATGGTGATATGGATATGCTATCCGTTGATTCCCGCGAAGGATCGGCAACCGTACGGCTGAACAAGGGTGACGGCACCTTTGTCGACGGTTCCCAAGTAACTGTTGGCAGTGGACCCGGTACCATTGCGGCAGTGGATGTGGATAATGATGGGGACTTAGATGTGCTCACCTCCAATTGGGAAGAAGGCACCATCAGCGTGCGGATGAACAACGGTCAAGGAGTCTTTAGTGGGACCCAGCAGGTAGCGGTCAAACAAAAGCCGAATAGTATAACTACCGGCGATGTCGATGGGGATGGGGATATGGATATGCTGATCCCCAACTGGGGAATGGCCTGTACTGCGGATGGGTGCCCCGTTCCTACCGTCAGTATTCGCCTCAATGATGGTAAGGGTATCTTCTCGGGCAGTCAGAATGTCACGGTTTTAAAAGGGCCAACCGAAGTAGTCGCCGCCGATATCGATAGTGATGGAGACCTAGACTTTGTGGTCAGCTGCCAGGAGGCTATCTCTATTCGTTTCAATGATGGGAAAGGCAACTATTCCTTAGGCAAGGATATGTTACTGGATCCTTCGGTCGGCGCGCCAACTACCTTTGCTAATATCACTTCGACCGATGTCGACGGGGATGGAGACATCGATCTTATCTTACCCGATGGGGAAGAAACAGTGGGCATATATCTCAATAATGGCCAAGGAGAGTTCACCTTAGACTCTCGCATCACGATAGGGCTTGTTGCCCCCTTATGTGTGAAAACCTGCGATGTAGATGGGGATGGGGATCAAGATGTGCTGTGTTCAACTCAATTCGACAACTATATTCACATCCGGCTCAACGATGGCCACGGTCGCTTTAGCGGCACCCAGAAGGAAGTGGTTTGGAAAACGGTCTGCAGCATCGCCAACGCCGATTTGGATGGCGATGGGGATATGGACTTGCTCACCGCTACGTTTGAGAAAAATATCATCAGTGTCCATTACAACAATGGGACGGGAGCCGTGTTAGCCGCCGCTTCGGCGCAACAGCCAGCTGGGGTCTCGCTTTTCCCCAATCCCATGCAGGGCGCTTTACGGGTTCAAGGCCTAGCGTCGCAGGCTACCCTGATCGTTCGGAATGCCGTCGGCCAGCAGGTGTATGCGGCTCAGGCGAACCAGAAAGGAGAGGCCATTTTGTCCCTGGAAGCCGCACCAGCGGGCGTGTACTTCGTGCAGGCCGGCAACCAGGTGTATCGCTTCCTGAAGGAGTAAGCGGCTGGTCGCGGGGTACTAGTGAGGGCGACAGCCCGGGGCAGCTACCGAAAGGTTAATACCGGCCGGCGACCCATTATACAAGCCCTGCTTTCCCCTTTCTGGAACGCTCCTGGAAGAGTGGTGACTGCAGAGCGGATAGGTTCCGATAAAGTTTACTGGTCGGAATCAATCAGGCAGTATCTGATAAGGGCTGATCTCACCCCACCTTAGTACCGATAATGCTGGCTTACGGCAACTCCGATTGGGGCCGGTCAGCAGGGGCCACGCCCCAGGTGGGGCTGGGCCGGCGGCCCATCTTGAACAACAGGGTGCCGCCCTGTAGCAGGTCCTGGTGCGTGATGTAGGACTTGGGGTAAGGCTGGCCGTTGCGCGAAACCTGCTGAATGTACTGGTTGGTCCGGCTATTGTTTTTTGCCTTAATCGTCAGCATTTTGCCGTTGGCCAGGGTGATTCGGGCCTGGCTGACCGAGGGGCTGCCAAACACGTAGGACCCATTGGCCGGATTCACGGGGTAGAATCCCAGGGCGGAGAAGACGTGCCAGGCCGACATCTGGCCCACGTCTTCGTTGCCGATGATGCCGTCGGGCCGGGTGGTATAGAAATTATCGGTGATGAAGCGGACCTGGCTGGCCGTTTTCCAGGGCTGGCCCACGTAGTTGTAGAGGTAGGTGATGTGGTGACTGGGCTCATTGCCGTGCGCGTACATGCCAATCAGCCCCGATATGTCGTTGGAAGCTTGGGCACCCATGTCGCCGTGCACCACGAACAGAGAATCCAGCTTTTGGCTGAACCGCTGCTCGCCGCCGAGAATGCCAATCAGGCCTTCCACGTCGTGGGGCACCAGCCAGGTATATTGCCAGGGGTTGCCCTCGGTAAAGTCGCTTTTTTCGTGCACCGATGTGAACGGGTTGAAGGGGGTACGCCATTCGTGCGCTGCCACGCGGCCCCGCATAAAGCCGGTCTGCCGGTCGAAATAATTCGCGTAGTTTTTGGCACGCTTACTAAAGTAGGCATAGTCGTCCGTTTTGCCCATCGCCCGCGCCATCTGCGCAATGCACCAGTCGTCGATGGCGTATTCCAGGCCTTTGGAAACGCTTTCGGCCTCGCTGTTGGCGGGGATATAGCCCAGCGCTTTTACCGCTTGCAGGCCCGACTCGTCGCGCATGGCGGTGGCGCGCACAGCCTCGTAAGCCAAGGCCGCGTCGAAGCCCCTGAAGCCTTTGAGGTAGGCATCGGCCACCACGGGCACGGCGCTATAGCCCACCATGCAGTTGGTCTCGTTGCCCATCAGGTGCCACACGGGCAGCTTGCCCTGCTGCTGGTAGATGGCCAGCATGCTGCTGATCATGTCATTGACGCGCGCGGGCTGCAACAAAGTGAAAAGGGGGTGGGCCGCCCGGTACGTGTCCCAGAGTGAGAAGGTGGTCAGGTTGGTGAAGCCGGGGTTTTGGTGTACTTGCTGGTCGGTGCCCCGGTAGTCGCCATTGTGGTCGTTGAAAACCGAGGGCGCCATCATGGTGTGGTAGAGGGCCGTGTAAAAGGTTGTCAGTCGGGATTCGTTGGCCTGCACCTGCACCTTCTGCAGCTCCTGGTTCCAGGCGGCATCGGCCTGGGCCACGACTTTATCGAAGTTCCAATGCGGAATCTCAGCGCGGATATTAGCCAGCGCCCCCGCAGTGCTGACCGGCGAAATACCCACTTTCAGCTGCACTTTTTCGCCCGCCTGCGTGGCAAAGGTCAGCACGCCCTTGAGCCGGTTTCCGGTGGTGGCGGGCAGGGTGTTGCCCAGCGTATCGAGCACCTGCAGGCTGGTAAAATGCTGGATGGGCTTTGAGCACACCGCCGCGAAGTAGAGGCGCTGGTCCACGGCCCAGCCCTTCGAGTAGCGGTAGCCAACGAGGGTGCTGTCGTTGAGCTGCTCGAGGTGCGTATCCGTGGCTAAATCCCAGCCGATGCCCTGCTGCAGGTCTACAATCAGGTGGGCCGCGTCGGATTTAGGGAAGGTGTACCGGTGAAAGCCCACCCGCTCGGTTGCCGTCAGCTCGGCCTGGATGTCGTAGCGTTTCAGGCGCACGGCGTAGTAGCCGGGACGGACGTGTTCTTCCCGGTGCGAAAACCGCGACACAAAGCCCTGGTCCGGGTGTTGCAGCGTGCCTTTGCGGACGAGCACCGGGCCGGTGGTCGGCATCACCGCCACGTCGCCAAGGTCGCCGATGCCGGTCCCGCTCAGGTGGGTGTGGGAGAAGCCGACGATGGTAGAATCGGAATAATGATACCCGAGCACCAGTCCCAGCCTTCGGACAGGTTTACCGGCCCCAGCTGCACGGCGCCAAAAGGCACGTTGGCGCCCAGAAAAACGTGCCCGTGAAATCCCGTCCCTATGTACGGGTCGACGTACCGGGTCAGGCTGGTGGTTTGGCGGCTGGTGGTCCCGGGCCGGGTGCTGGCGCAGGCCGCCAAAGCCGCCATGCCGCAGGCAAGGGCGACGGCTTGAACAAGAAATCGAGTAGGGTGGGGCAGCATGAAAAAACGTTCTTTTAAATTACTTAGCCCGCTCTATCTGGCCCCGCTGGGCACCGGCTGCTTTTATTCGTTCCAGCCCCCAGCGATTTGATGGGGCAGAGGGCGGCGCTGCCGGGAATGGAAGGTGGCCTGAGCTGGCATTCGATTAGCTGTCGGCGGGGAAATGACGCCCGGCTGTCATCCCGGCCCGCGGTTAAGGACCCGCCCAGGCTGGCAGGAGCCTAGTTGCTTCGTCAATTCCGCCACGATGGCCGCATCGGTTTCCCAAACCGGGGTATCAAACACCGATGCCTGCGCTGAAGGCCCCGGGACAACCAGTCTTTTCGCACTGGCATGAAACTCGTGCGCTCCTGTTTGCTGCGCTACTTCCGGAATGATGGCGGGCGTAATGCCTGCGCCCGGCATCACGCAGATGCGCCCGCCCGCCTGCTGTACCAAAGCGGCCAGCTGCTTTTGTCCGGCCAGGGCAGTACGTTGCCCCCCGGAAGTCAGGACGCGCTGGCAACCCAGGCCAATCACATCTTCCAGAGCCCGAAACTGGTCCGCGCAGGCATCGAAGGCCCGGTGAAAAGTGACTTGCATGCCCTGGGCCGCCGCCATTAGGGTCCGGCAGCACGTCAGGTCCGGGCGGCCCGCCCGGTCGAGGGCTCCAAGAACCACCCCCGCGCAGCCCAGCTCCTGGCATTGGCGGATATCGGCTACCATGATGGCCTGCTCTTCGGCATCGTAGCAGAAATGGCCGGGCCGTGGGCGAATTAGCACGAATACGGGAATAGAGAGCTGGCTAAGCACGCGTTGGATGGTGCCATACGAGGGCTTAATCCCACCCTGCTCCAGGTTCTGGCACAGCTCAATGCGGTCGGCACCCCCGGCTTGGGCTGCCAGGGCCGACTGCACCGAGCCCGCGCAGATTTCCAGCCGGCGCGTATTCACTTTAACAGGTATTCGCTTTGGATAAGCTGTTGCTGGTTAGCCGCATCGCACACGGCATAGCTGAAGCCTTTCTGCAAGGCAAACGCCCCGTGCTCGCCCCCGGCGCTGATGGCAATAAAGCACACCTGAATGTCGCGGGCTTGCGCGCCTTTGATTTTGGCAATGCGCTCCACGGCCGCTTTGCATGCGGCCTTCGGCGACAGCCCCTGGCGCATCAGCTCCACAACCGTGTGGGCACCCGCCATCCGAATTACGTCTTCGCCCTGCCCCGTCGCGGCAGCCGCTCCCACGGCGTTGTCGACGAACAGGCCCGCGCCAATCAGGGGCGAGTCGCCGAGGCGCCCGCGCATCTTGAAGCCCATGCCGCTGGTGGTGCAGCTGCCACTAAGGTTACCCTGCGCGTCCTGGGCCAGCATGGCAATGGTATCGTGATTGTTGGCGCCGCCCACCGGGTCGGTCGGCTTTTTCTGGTTGCCGGTGTTTTCAATGTTGACCACCGGTTGGTACTGACTGGTCTTCAGCCACTCACGGTAGGCCTTTTCGGCATCCGGGCTGAGCTTTTGGGGTTCCAGCGGGAAGCCCTGGGCCACTGCAAACTGCTGCGCCCCTTCACCCACCAGCATAACGTGCGGCGTGCGCTCCATGACGCGCCGGGCCACGCTGATGGGGTGCTTGATGCGCTCCAGTGCCGCCACGCTGCCGCAGTTGAACTTGTCGTCCATGATGCAGGCGTCCAGCGTCACGATGCCGTCGCGGTCGGGGTTGCCACCCAGGCCAACACAGCAGTTCTGCGAAGCTTCAGTTACCATCACGCCCGCTTCTACGGCATCGAGTGCCCGACCGCTTTTGCTAAGAATATGCCACGCCCCCAGGTTGGCGGCCAGGCCCGCATCCCAGGTAGAGATAACAAGCGGCTTGCCCGTGGCGGCCAGCGGGGACGGGTTAGGTGCGCCAAGCGAGCGGCCGGCGGAGAGCAGGGCCAGCGCGGCGGAAGAGGAGGTAAGAAACTTGCGGCGAGTAGGCATCAGTAAGCAGTCTATGGTTCGGCCCTTAAAGGAAGTGTTTTTTGAGGGTAGTATCACCGCGGGCCAGTTTTCCGGGGCATGGCTTTGGGTGGCCAGGCAAAAATGGCCTTAAGAGGAATTATACGGCGAGTAGCCGCCGCCGTAACCGGGGTTTTGTAAGAGGCAATATTCCGCGAATTCTGGCGCCGCATCCCGCAGCACAACAATATAGCGTTATAGCCTTTTCGGGCGATGATCTTACCGCGAACGGAGGCAAATCAATGATTTGTTGTCGCGAGCAGCGAGGCCAAACACTCTTACCTTCGACGGCGGCAGGGCCCCAGGCCTAACTGTAATTATTGCTGAGGCTGATGCCGCGCATTATATTCTCCTTCTTCACGGGGCCCGATAAATCTGACCTAGGAGACCTTGGTTATTTAAGATCATAAGGACTGATAAGGTTTACTTATCGTTCCTTATCTTAGTGAGCGGAAAAGTCGTTACTTTTCGCTCTGCTACTCCTTATATATATGGCTACCGAAAGTCAGCTCCCCGTAATTCCGTCTCCGCCCGCTGCCCAGGTGCCCGACCACCTGGTAAAATCTACCGCCCGCTACGTGGAGTCCGGCCTGCGCGGGGCGGCCAACACGGTGCGCGCCTACGCCGGGGACTGGAAGCGTTTCTCGACCTGGTGCGAATTGCATCAGCTCGCGGCGCTGCCGGCCCCGGTAGAAGCGCTGGTCGGATTTCTGACAGAGCTGGCCGATGCGGGGAAAAAGTTTGCGACGATTGAGCGGCACGCGGCGGCCATCGCCAAGGCCCACGAGTTGGCGGGTGTGGAGTCGCCCACGGCCGACAAAAAACTCAAGGTGCTGCTGCGTGGCATTGCCCGCGAAATCAAGACGCGCCAAAAGCAGGCGCCCGCGTTTTCGCTCGAATCGTTTAAGCGCACGATCAAGAGTATCGATGTGAGCGTGCCCGCCGGACTTCGCAATCGGGCGCTGCTGCTGCTGGGCTTTACCGGCGCGTTTCGCCGCTCCGAACTCGAAGCGCTCAACATGGAAGACCTGGCCTTCGATGACGACGGCCTGGTGGTGACGCTGCCTCAGAGTAAAACCAACCAGCTGGGTCAGGCTGAGGAAAAGGCCATTTTCTACTCACCGGATTCTGCCTTATGCCCTATCCGCTCACTTCAGGCATGGCTGCGGGTTCTGGAGCGCACCGAGGGACCAGTGTTTGTATCGCTGCGCAAGAACAACCAGGTGACCTCCCGGCGCATGACCACCAAGTACACCAACCTGATTGTGCAGCAGTACCTGGGTCCGCAGTACACGGCCCACTCCTTGCGCGCCTCGTTTGTGACGGTGTCCAAACTCAACGGCGCCGACGACTCCAAGGTCATGAACCAGACCAAGCACAAGACGAGCGCCATGATTCGGCGCTACACCCGCCTGGACAATGTGCGTCAGCACAACTCAGCCAAGGAGCTTGGGCTCTAGCCCGGCAAGTCCACTTCAGCTGGGCAAATCAGGACGGCAAAATGCTACCTTGGAAATCCGGCCAAAAAGACGGTTTTTTGACCCAAACTAAGTACCGACAATTCAGTGTTATCGGTACTAATATCAGGCATTGGAGGCACGCTATTCAGGAACCCGAGGAGCTGCTTTGCAGGAACGTGCTGGGCCTGGGGTCTGGGAAGGATTCTTTTCTATTCCCGCGCCAGCAACGCAAACAACGGCTCGTTCACGTAATAATTAGCCGTCATCCGGCGATACTTCACCAGCACGCCATCGGCGGCGAGCTGGTTGAGGTAGCTCGCCGCCGTAGGGCGGCTCACATCCAGTTCCTGCTGCACAAACTCAATGCGGGTATAGGGATGCCGGAAGAGGTGATTGAGCAGGTCCTGGCTATAGAATTTGTAGGCCCGCAGCTGCTGCTTGGTGTGCTGCATCAGCTGGCGCATTTCGCCGATCAGCACGATGCTTTCCCGGGCGGTTTGCTCCACGCCATCCAGTAAGTATAGAATCCAGTCCTCCCACGCCCCCGTGTCGCGCACCGCTTGCAGGTGATGGTAGTAGGCAGCCTTATGCCGGATAAGGTACCGACTCAGATACAGCACCGGCAGGTCAAGGAGACCTTTTAGAACCAGGTAGAGGATATTAAGGATGCGGCCCGTCCGGCCATTGCCATCATAGAAAGGGTGAATACTCTCAAACTGAAAATGCAGCACCGCCATTTTAACCAGTGGATCTACCTCGCTGAGCGTGTCGTCGTTGAGATACGCTTCAAAATTTCCCATCAGCGCCATAATCGTGTCATTATCCTGGGGCGGGGTGTAGACGATTTCTCCCCGCTGGTTTTTCAGGGTAGTGCCCGGCAAGCGCCGGTAGCCGCCGTTGTTTTGCTCCAGCTCCTGTTGAATAAGGGCGAGGTGATTGACGCTCAAGAAGCCATATTGCTGCACCAGCCCGAGGCCCAGGCGTAAAGCCGCCGTGTAGCGCTGGACTTCCTTAGCAGCCTGACTTTCTCCAAGCTGCAGCTCCGCCTGGTATAATTCATCATGGGTAGTGATGATATTTTCTACGGCCGAGCTATCCTTAGCTTCCTGCAGCGGCAGGGTATCGAGCAGAATCCCTTCATTAGGAATAGCGGCGGCGATGCCTTTGAGTTCGGCGAGTGCCCGATGGGCGGCGGCGAGTTTTTTCAGAACGGGCCGCGTTTCCAGTTCTTGGGAAGGGGGTAAGAAAGTAGGTTGCCAAGGCATGGGCAGGAAGCTAAAATGGCATCAAACGAAAGATGCTTTGTAAAGAAAAGCCTATTTTCTTTACAAAGCATCTTTCGTTCTGTAAAGAAAAGCGTACTTTCTTTACAGATCTTCGCAAGTCCAGCGGACTATGAAGTCCTATGTTCTAACGGATTTCTTAGAGTCCGCCGAAACGGATTCTGCCTGCGCCGCCTACCAGCCAATTCCGTAATCCTCGCCGTGGTTGCTGGAGCCACCCCAGAGGCTGCCGTGCTGCCAGTCAAAGTAGATGGCATTGATGGGCCCGCTGGTGCGGTCGTCAAAGCTCATGGTGTAGCCCAGCTTTTTAAGCTCTTCCCGCACCGGTTCGGGGGTGCTTTCGTTGAGCAGGATCTGGCCGGGCTTGGGTTTGCGGTCCTCGGTCTTAGTGCCGCCCAGGGAAAGCAACAGCTGATTGGTGTTGAAGTTGGCGGCCTCGGAGGCCTGCTGCACGCTCATACCGAACTCCACCACGTTCAGGAAAAACTGCAGCAGGTTCTGGTCCTGAGTGTCCCCGCCCTGCACGCCAAACGCGAGAAAGGGCTTGCCGTCCTTCAGCGCCAGGGAGGGCGTTAAGGTCACGCGGGGCCGCTTGCCGGGGGCCACCACGTTAAACGGGTTCAGGGCCGGGTCCAGCACAAAGCTCTGCATGCGCTGGCTCATGCCCACCCCGGTGTTGCCCGCAATGCAGGCCGGCAGCCAGCCGCCGCTGGGCGTAATGGATACCACCCAGCCTTCCTCGTCGGCGGCCTCCACGGTGGTGGTACCCCGCCACAGGCGGTCCTGGTACTCGGCGGGCGCCGAGTGGTTGCCCACATCGTGCTTGGGGGCGAAGTTACGCTTGGTGGTGTCCAACTCAAAGCCCCGGGCTTTGAGCAGCTTCCGGTACGGGTTTTTCCGGCCTTCAAACGGGTACGGGTCCCCGGGGCCAATGCCAGGGTCATTTTTCTGGTATTGAATCAGGCGGGCCCGCTGCCGGGCGTAGACCTTGCTGAGCAGCCCCTGGATAGGTTCAGCCGGAGCTACGTGCGAATCGCCGTAGTAAAAGTCGCGGTCAGCAAACGAGAGGCTCATGGCCTGGTACACCGTGTGGATGTACTTGGTGCTGTTGTAGCCCATGCCCTTCAAATCAAAGTTTTCCAGGATGTTGAGCGCCTGCAGCATGGCGGGTCCCTGGGTCCATTGCTGCAGCTTGTACACCTCCACGCCTTTGTAGTTAACCGTGAGCGGCTCCTCTTCCAGTGGCTTCCAGCGGGCCAGGTCCTGCATCGTGATCAGGCCACCCTGCTCTTTCGAGCCGCGAACAAATTCCTGGGCAATGTCGCCGGTATAGAAACGGTCGTAGGCGGCCATAATGGCCTCTTTCCGGCTTTTGCCCTGCTTCAGGGCCGCTTTCTCCGCCTCCACCAGCTTCGCAAGTGTTTGCAGCAGGTCCCGCTGCACAAAGATTTCACCGGCCTCGGGCGCTTCCCGCTCCTGGCCGGGGTGGGTCAGCAACACCTTTTTGCTGTAGGGCCACTGCTTGATCAGGGCTTTGTTTTTCTCGATGCTGTTGGCCGTCTGCGCTTCGATGGGGTAGCCGGCGGCCATTTCCAGGGCCGGGGCCAGCACCTGCGCCAAGCTCAGGGTGCCATAGTTAGCCAGCATGTGCATCAGCCCGCCCGGGGTGCCGGGCGTGGTGGCGGCCAGCGGGCCGTACTCCGGCGGGAAATTATAGCCTTTGTCTTTGAAGAACTCGCACGTGGCCCCCGTCGGTGCCACGCCCATAGCGTTGAGGGCTATGACCTTTTTGGTTTTCGGGTTATAGATCAGCGCCTGCGTTTCCCCGCCCCAGCTCAGCACATCCCACATGGTGCAGGTCGCGGCCAGCATGGCGCAGGCCGCATCGACTGCGTTGCCGCCCTTTTGAAACGTCATGGCTCCGGCCGTCGCCGCCAGGGGCTTGCCCGTTATCGCCATCCAGTGCTTGCCGTGCAGCGGGGGTTTCTGAGTCTGCTGGGCAAGTCCGGACAGCGGAAAGGCCATGAGGGCCAGCAGGGCAGAGATAAGTTTCATAAGCAGGAACGTGTGGGAAGGTAAAGGGAGGGTGGTGGGTAGGGTGCTTAACCTGCTGGGGGCATGAGAGTATACGGTATTCCCATACATGCCTTTTGCATATTTGCTTTTAGGAAGACCCGGGCTTGCGGGCTTGTCACCAGCAGCTCCCTAAATTAGGGGGATCAACGCGAATCCTACCTATTTCTTCTCACCATGGAACAAGCTCCCCTTGACCCCATCGGGCCGGCCCCGGGTCCCCGCCCCTTCGCGCAGACCTTCCTGCACGGCACCAAAGCCGATTTGCAAGTGGGTGAGCTGATTCAGGTGGGCTATGCTTCCAACTTTGGTCCCGGCCTGCCTTTGTCTCACAGTTACCTGACCGCCACGCTGGATGCCGCCATCTGGGGCGCTGAGCTCGCCGCGGGCGAAGGGCGGCCCCGGATTTACCTGGTCGAGCCGACCGGCCCGATTGAGGATGACCGAATGTTACCGACCAAAAGTTTCCCGGTAATCCCACCCTCTCCTATCGCTCCCAACAGCCCTTAAAGGTAGTGGGCGAAGTAACCACCTGGCATGGCCACGCGGCCCACCAGGTGCAGGCGATGAAAGACCACCTGGCCCGCCTCAAAGCGCAAGGGCGGGATACGATAGTGAATTGAACCGCGTCGCCTAATGCTACTGACTCGTCCGTTACGGCCAGCACGCTCTCCAGTATCCCTCCCTACCCGAATCCACGCCTAAGTCAAGTCAACTGGAAAAGGATAAGGTACCCCAAGGAAGGCCGGGCGGTTTGGCAGAAGGAAGTAAGGAGCGGTAGTTTTGGTAACTTCCCCTCGCAACAGACTTCTCCACCATGCCCCGTGCCCTGGTACTACGACTAAATCGTTTGCTGCTGCAGCGGCTTCCGTCCCTGGGCCTCGGGCTGCTTTTCCTAGGGCTGGCCGTTTTGCTGAGCGACTGTACGCCGCCGACGCCGAAGGCCCGGTATCGGATAGGGTTTTCCCAGTGCACCACCGGCGACGCCTGGCGACAGGCCATGCTGGAGGGCATGAAAAAGGAGCTCACCTTTCATCCGGGGGTGAGCTTCCGCATGAAGGATGCCCACGATAACAGCCGCCTCCAGCAGCAGCAGATTCAGGAATTTCTGCGGGAAGGTATTGACCTGCTAATTGTGTCCGCGAACGAAGCCGAACCGATTACCCCCATCGTGGAGGAGGTGTTTAATCGGGGAATTCCGGTGGTTATTCTGGATAGGCGCACTACTTCTAAATTGTATACCGCTTACGTGGGGGCAATAACCTGGAAGTAGGCCGGGCGGCCGGCAGCTATGTCGGTAATCTGCTGCGGGGCCGGGGCCAGGTACTGGAAGTATTGGGTGCCCCCGGTGCCTCCCCGGCCGTAGATCGGCACGCCGGCTTTGTGCAGGCCCTGGCCAGTTATCCTGGCGTACAGCTCCAGGCGCAGGTGCACGGCGACTGGAAGCGCCCCTCCGTCATGCAGCGCCTCCCCCAAGTACTCCGCCAGCATCCCGATATCGACCTGATCTTTGCCCATAATGACCGGATGGCCCTGGGCGCCTACCAGGTGTGTAAAAGCCTGGGGCTGGACCACCGGATTCGGGTAATTGGGGTGGATGGGCTGCCAGGCAACCAGGGCGGCATTCAGTTTGTGCAGGATGGGGTACTCACGGCTACGTTATTGTATCCCCCTGGTGGGGAGGAGGCCATCCGCACGGCAATGCGGATTCTGCGCGGCCAGCCCTACGAGAAGGAAAACATTCTGGGCACCATGGTCATTGACTCGACGAACGTGCATACCATGAAAATGCAAACGGAGAAGCTGGCCAGTCAGCAACTCGACATCCAGCAGCAACAGCAGCTGCTGCGCCGGCAGCGGGCCACCTATTCCAGCCAGCAAACCGTGCTCTACACGCTGGCGGCCGCCTTGCTGGGCGCCGCTGTGCTGGGGCTGATTGCCTTCCGTGCGTTCCAGGCCAACCGCCGCATCAACCAGCAGCTGGAGCTGCAGAACCAGGAGATTCTTTCCCAGCGCAACCAGATTCAGGACTTTGCCGAGCGGGCCCGCGTGGAGACGGAAGCCAAGCTGCGCTTCTTCACCAACTTCTCCCATGAGCTGCGCACGCCCCTCACCCTTATTTTGGGTCCGGTGGAGGAAATGCTCACCAGCAGCCCCGACCTGCCCCCCGCCCACCGCCACGACCTGGGCCTGGTGCGCCGCAACGCCCAGCGGCTGCTGCAGCTGGTCAACCAGCTCATGGATTTCCGACGCATTGACGTGGGTAAAATGCCCGTGCGGGCTACGGAAGGCAACCTGGTAGCCTTTATCCGGGAAATAATGGATGTGTTTGAGCGCCCGGCCCGGAAACGCGGCATCACCCTGCGCTTTCTGCCCGCTGAGCCCGTGGTGCAGCTGTGGTTCGACGTCAATATTCTGGACAAGGTTTTCTTTAACCTCCTTTCCAATGCGCTGAAATTCACCCCTGAGCGGGGGCAGATTACCGTCAGTATTCAGCCATTACCCGCCGATGGCTCCGTTCGGGTAAGTGTGGAGGATACCGGCCGGGGAATCTCCCAGCAGGACAAAGCCCACATTTTCGAGTGGTTTTACCAGGGGCAGCAGTCGGCGGCTAAAGGGTCGGGCATGGGGCTGGCCCTGGCCCTGGGCCTAACCCGCCTGCACCTGGGGCAGCTTTCCTTTACCAGTCAGCCCGGCCAGGGCAGCTCTTTTGTGGTGACACTGCCCCTGGATCTGCCAGCTGAGCTGAAGTCAACGGAAACCGTGGTCCTGCCAATGCCGGCCCTGACCATTGAAGAAAGCGGCATGCCCGGCCCCGAGGAAGGCACCGCCGATATCCTGGCAGCCGGCGCCAACCGCGAGGCCCTGATTCTAGTGATTGAGGACAACCCCGACGTTAATGCCTTTCTGGTGCAGAAGCTGCAGCCCCACTTCCAGGTAAGCTCAGCTCCCGATGGGGCCACCGGGCTGCGGCTGGCGGCCGAAGCTATTCCGGACCTGATTATCTGCGACGTGATGCTCCCGGAAATCAGCGGGCTGGAAGTAGTAGCACAGCTGAAGGGTGACTGGCGAACCTCCCACATTCCGGTTATCCTGCTCACGGCCCGCAACGCGCCGGAGCAGCAGGTGGAAGGCGTGCAGGCCGGCGCCGACCTCTACCTGACCAAGCCCTTCAACCCGGCCTTCCTGCTGGAGAGCGTGCGCACGCTACTCAGCAACCGCGACAAGCTGCGCGAGCATTTCCGGCGGGAGCTGTCGGTGGATACGGCCACAGTGGCTCCTCAGCGGGTAGACCAGAAATTCCTGGCCGACCTCACCGCTATTGTGGAAGCCAACCTGACCCGCTCCGACCTGAGCGTGGAAGATGTGGCCCGCAGTATGGGCATTTCCCGGGTGCAGCTCTACCGCAAAGTCAAAGCGGTGCTAGGTACCGGCGTCACCGAGTTCATTCAGGGGGTGCGGCTAACCAAGGCCCGCCAGCTGCTGCTGACCGATGAGCTGACCATTGCCGAAGTAGCCTACCAGCTGGGCTTCTCCTCCCCCTCCTACTTCTCCACTTCATTCAAGGCCCGCTACCAGGTATCCCCGTCCGAGTTCCGGGCCCTGCATACTACGCCCAGCCTATGATTCAAAAAGTGAAAATCGGGTATCAAAATTAAAACTCAAGGCTAATGTGAATGATACGTACTTTTGTCAAGTATCTTATTATCAACTAGTAATGAGTTTAAAATGAAAAGTCTAAAATGTGGAAGAGTTTGAATGAATAGAGCAAGCCTTCGGTAAGCTTTTGACTGAGCTTTGAGCAAAAGATCAGTCGTGAAAACTTCCGCCTCCCCCTTGCTCCTTGCCGTGCCGGCCTTCGCGCCACCAGTGCTCCTGGTGCCTGGGGTGGGCACGGCCTTTTTGTTTCCGGCTAACCCCACCCGCACCAAAGCCGCATCTGCCGGCCATCCTCTTCTTCCCAACTCCCCTCCCCCAACTTCCCATGAAAGAAACTCGACCCATAGTACGGCAGGCATTGTTTCTGTCGCTACTGACTACCGCACCGCTGGCTTTTCCGGGGGCTGTGCAAGCAGAAGCCATGCGGCCAAGAACAGCGGATGCCCGCCGGGCCGACACGCCCATTAGCGGCCGTGTTACCGATGAGAAAGGCGCCGGCCTGCCCGGGGTAACCGTCGTCGTTAAAGGCACTACCGTGGGTACCTCCACCGGCCCCGAGGGGGAGTTTACCATTAATGCCCCGGAAAATGCTACCCTGCTCTTTTCCTTTATCGGCTACAAAACGCAGGAAGTAGCTGTAGCGGGTAAAACCACCTTCAACCTAGCCCTGGCGCCCGATGTGACGGCCCTGAATGAGGTGGTGGTTACGGGCTACCAGGTGCAGAAAAAGGCCGACCTGACCGGGGCCGTAGCCGTGGTAAAGATTGATGAGGTACGGGACCTGCCTTCTTCCAACCCCGTGCGCAACTTGCAGGGCCGGGTGCCCGGCGTGAACATCACCACCGACGGCTCGCCCAACGGCAATGCCCAGGTGCGCATTCGCGGCTTCGGCACGCTCGGCAATAATGATCCGCTGTATGTCATTGACGGCATCCCGACCAAGGAAGGCATCGGACAGATCAACCAGAATGATATTGAGTCGATACAGGTGCTGAAGGATGCTTCGGCGGCCAGCATATACGGCTCACGCGCCGGCAACGGGGTGATTATCATCACCACCAAGAAGGCCAAGAAGGGCGTCAGCCGGGTGGACTTCTCCACTTTCCTCACCGTGCAGAAGCCTGGCCAGCACATTGAAATGCTCAACACCCAGGACTACGGCCGGGTGTACTGGCAGGCCTCGGTGAATGACGGCATCACGCCGAACAGCCCCTTCTACACTTTCCAGTCGAGCACCGATGCCAACGGGAGCCCGGTGCTGGATGGCGTGACAGTGCCGGAGTTCCTGGATGCGGAGAAAACCATGCGCACCGCCGATACCAACTGGTTTGATGAGACCCAGCAAAACGGCATCATTCAGAGCTATAACCTGAACGTGACCAATGGCGGGGAGCGGGGCGGCATGCTGCTTTCCCTGAACTACTACGACAACAAAGGCACGCTGAAATACACCGGCCTGGACCGCATGACGGCCCGCCTGAACTCCGACTACAGCTTCCTGAATAACAAGCTGAAAATCGGGGAAAACCTGACGCTGGCTAAAACCCGGCAGTCGGAAGTGGGCATTGACTACGTGCGCGACCGGAGCAGCCAGCTGCTGGCCATTGTGCCGGTGCGCACCGTGGATGGCGTGGGCTGGGGCGGCCCCGTATCGGGCATTGCCGACCGCGACAACCCCGTGCGCGTGCTTACCGACAGCAAGCAGAACCGCTCCCACAGCGGCCGGGCTTTCGGTAATATGTTTGCCGATCTGGAGGTGCTGAAAGGCCTGCACCTGCGCAGCAGCCTCGGCATTGACTATACCCTGTACAAGTTCCGGGATATCTACAAAACCTACCGCGCCGGCTACCTCTCCGAGGCCAACAACCGGGTAACGCAGAACGAGCGGTTTTACGGCAACTGGGTGCTGCAGAACACCCTGAACTACAACCTGAACCTGGGCGACAAGCACCAGCTGGACCTGCTGGCCGGCCACGAGCGGATCAGCTACAACTACGAGAGCTTCTTTGCCTCCCGCACCAACTTCGCCAGCGAAGACCCCGACTACGTTTTCCTGGATGCCGGCGCGGCCAACCAGAACAACGGCGGCTCGGGCACGGCCTACCGCCTGGCCTCCCTGTTCGGGAAAGTAAACTACTCCTTCCTGGACCGCTACCTGCTGTCGGGCACGCTGCGCCGGGATGGGTCTTCCCGCTTTGGTAAGGACAACCGCTTTGGCGTGTTCCCGGCCGTATCGGCGGGTTGGCGCCTGAGCGAGGAAGCCTTCGTGAAGAACACGGCCCCCATGGTGTCGGATCTGAAGCTGCGCGTAGGCTGGGGCCAGACGGGTAACCAGGATATTGCCGACTTTGCTTCCCGCGGCCTGTACCAGTCGATTCTGGGTATTCAGGACCCCAACTTTGAGTACGACCGAGGCACGGCCTACGACATCTACGGCACCAACAGCAACCTGCCCTCCGGCTACCGCCGCGTGCAGCAGCCCAACGACCAGCTGAAGTGGGAAACCACCACCCAGACCAACTATGGCATTGACTTTGGCCTGCTGGATAACAAACTGACGGGCTCCGTAGACTACTTCGTAAAGAACAGCAAGGACATTCTGGTGAACCTACCTTACATCGGCTCAGTGGGCGAAGGCGGCGACAAGTTCGTGAACGGGGCCTCCATAGAAAACAAGGGCTGGGAGTTTCAGCTGGGCTACCAGAACCAGCTCAGCAGCGGCCTGACTTACAGCGTAACCGGCAACCTGTCCTCTTACCGCAATAAGCTGACCTTCCTGCCGGCGGAGGTGATTAACGCCTACGGCGGCAACGGGCAGGACGTAACGCGCCTGGGCCACTCAGTTAATGCCGTGTACGGCTACGTGGCCAACGGCCTGTTCCAGAATGCGGAAGAGGTCACCAGCCATGCCACCCAGACGGGTGCCGCCCCCGGCCGCATCCGCTACGAGGACCTGAACAAGGATGGGAAGATTGACAACTTCGACCAGACCTGGATTACGGAAGCCACCCCGGACTTCATCTACGGCCTGAACCTGGGCAGCAGCTACAAAGGATTTGACCTGCAGCTGTTTATGCAGGGCGTGCAGGGGCTGGATGCTTATAACAACGTGAAATTCCGCACCGACTTCTCCTTTGTTTCCGGCGAGAACTGGGGCCAGCGCACCCTGGATGCCTGGTCGCCTACCAACACGGGCTCCTCTATTCCGGCTTCCTCGCTGATTAACACCAACAACGAGGGCCGCGCCTCCACCTACTTCATTGAAAACGCTTCTTACCTGAAGCTGCGCAATATTCAGCTGGGCTACAGTCTGCCGGAGAGTGTGGTGAGCAAGGTAAAGCTGCAGGGCGCCCGCGTGTACGTGCAGGGTCAGAACTTCTTTACCATCAAGAGCAAGGAACTCTCCACGCCTGATCCGGAAGTGACCAACTACCAGTACCCCATTCCGGTCATTTTCACCACGGGCCTGAACATTTCCCTCTAACCACTCCTGCCTTTTCATCATGAAATCGATAAAAACCTGCGCGCTGGTGGTTTCCCTGCTGGCCGTTTCCTTCAGCTGCTCCGATAAGAATTTCCTGGACGTATCACCCAAAGGCACCCTGGCCGACGAGGACCTGAATACGCCCGCCAACATTGAGAAGCAGGTTATTGCGGCCTATTCCCAGCTCGGCAACGACGTGTACCGGGCGCCCTACACTTCTATGTGGCCCTACGGCAACATCCGGGGCGGCGACGCTTACAAGGGCGGCGGCGGCACCGGCGACGTGGACGCCTTCCACTTCTACGAAACCTTCACCTTCAACCGCCCCGACATCGGCAACACCGACGAGGTGTGGTTCCTGCTCTACATCGGTATTTCACGCACCAACGATGCCCTGCGCCGCCTGAACGCGGTGAGCGAGGCAGAAATGCCCAACAAGGCCGTGCGCCAGGGCGAAATGCGCTTTTTGCGGGGCCACTTCTACTTTCTGCTGAAGGAGCTCTTCGGACAGGTGCCGTACATTGACGAAACCATACCCACCGCGGACTATGGCAAGGTGTCGAACGTGGCCCTGAACAATGCGCAGCTCTGGGACAAGATTGCCGAGGACTTCCGCTTTGCCGAAGCCAACGTGCCGGCCTCCCAGCCCGAAATCGGCCGCGTAACCAAGTCCGCTGCCCAGGCCTACCTGGCCAAAACCCTGCTGTATGCCGCCTACACCCAGAACGAGAGCCACGCCGTTACGGGCACCGACCAGGCCAAGCTGGAGGAAGTGGTGCGGCTGACAGATGAGGTTATCAGCTCGGGCAAGTACTCCCTGCACCAGGATTTCGCCACCAACTTCCTGTCCTCCGGCGACAACGGGTCCGAGTCGGTCTTTGCCATTCAGTTCTCCCGCAACGACGGCACGCCCAAAGGCCGCACCCAGCGCGGCAACGAGCTGAACTACCCCATGAACCCGGACTACGGCTGCTGCAGCTTCCACCAGCCCAGCCAGAACCTGGTGAATGCCTTTAAGACCGATGCGCAGGGCCTGCCCCTGTTCAGCACCTTCAACACCAGCGGCAACCTCTCGGACTCCGCCGACTTTAAAAAGAATACCGTGGACCCCCGCCTGGACCACACGGTGGCCATCAACAGCCACCCCTACAAGTACGACCCCAGCTTTGTATTCCGCAATTCCTGGGTGCGCGTGCCGCAGGTGTACGGCTACTTTATGTCGATGAAGGAAACCGTGCTGCCTTCTGACCCCAGCTTCCAGAAGAACCCGCCCTTCATGAGCACCTCCAAGAACTGGGCGCTTATTCGCTACGCCGATGTGCTGCTGTGGAAGGCCGAGGCCCTGATTGAGCTCAACCGCCCGGCCGAAGCGCTGCCTTTGATCAACCAGATCCGGCAGCGGGCGCAGAACAGTACGGCCATGCTCCGGCAGAAAGACGGACAGGCCACCTCCAACTACAAGATTGGCCTATACCCAGCCGATAAGTGGACGCAGGATTACGCCCGCGAAGCCCTGCGCTTTGAGCGCCGCCTGGAGTTTGCCATGGAAGGCTACCGCTTCTTTGACCTGGTGCGCTGGGGCATTGCGGCGGAGTACCTGAACAACTACTTCACGGTGGAGAAAACCCGCCGCCAGTATCTGCAGGACGCCCGGTTCACGAAAGGCCGCGACGAGTATCTGCCTATTCCTATCAACCAGATCAACTTCAGCAAAGGCCTGTACAAGCAGAATCCGGGCTGGTAACAGGCCCTGTTGTTCGTGAGCTGGCGCAGGTGGGCGCGGCGGAAAATGTGGGTAAGGGCACACTTCGCTTGCTGGTGCCGGGCGGCCGGTTATGGTGGGTAACCGGCGCCCCCACACGGCCCGGGCGCGAAGCCGCCGAAGCCGCCTGTGCCGGCTCAATAGTACCCAGCTGCGCAATGGCTTGCGTGGGATAAGGGAATTAAAAATCAACGAGAAAGCTGGCTGCTGTCATCAGCGCCCCGCCTTCTGCATTCAAATACCGCAGTGAAAAATAGCAACGTCTTTTTCTGGTCCCTGGTGGTTGCGCTGGGAGGCTTTTTATTTGGCTTTGATACCGCCGTGATTTCCGGAGCTGAGAAGGCCATTCAGCAGCTGTGGGGCCTGAGCACCGTGGAGCACGGCTTCACCATTGCCATTGCCCTGATTGGGACAGTGTTCGGGGCCGTGTTCGGGGGAGTGCCCTCTGATAAGCTGGGCCGCCGCAAAACCCTCATTATTATTGCCGTACTGTACCTGGTGTCGGCACTAGGGGCCGCCCTTACCTCCAGCTGGGTGGCCTTCCTGGTCTTTCGTTTCCTGGGTGGCCTGGGCGTAGGCGCCTCCTCCGTTACGGCTCCCCTGTACATCTCGGAGGTGTCGCCGGCCGCCCGCCGGGGCCGCATGGTGGCCATGTTCCAGTTCAATATTGTATTCGGTATTCTGGTAGCCTACCTCTCCAACTACCTGCTGACCGGCACCGGCGAAAATGACTGGCGCTGGATGCTGGGTGTGCAGGCCCTGCCGGCCCTGGCGTTTTTCCTGCTTTTGTTCCGGGTGCCGGAAAGCCCCCGCTGGCTGCTGGGCCGCGGCATGGTGGAGGAAGCCCGCGCCATTCTGCACCGCATAGACCCGGCCACGGCCAACCAGGATGTGAACAGCATTCTGACGGCCAATGCCCTGGATGAAGCCGGCGGAGGCGAGTCGCTGTTTGCCCGCCAGTACCGCGCTCCGGTGCTGCTGGCCGTGCTCTTTGCCGTGTTCAACCAGGTATCCGGCATCAACGCCATTATCTACTACGCCCCGCGCATTTTTGAAATGACGGGCTTGGGCAAGGGCTCGGCCCTGCTCTCCTCGGCGGGTATCGGGCTGGTGAATTTTCTGTTTACGCTGCTGGCCATGAACTTCATCGACCGGTTTGGCCGCCGCAAGCTCATGCTCATCGGCTCGGTTGGGCTGATAGCCACGCTGGGGCTGGTTTCCCGCGCCTTCTACCTGCAGCAGTTTGGGGGCATGATGGTACCGGTGCTGCTCTTCGTGTACATAGCCTTCTTCGCCTTTTCCCAGGGCGCCGTTATCTGGGTCTTCATCTCCGAAATCTTCCCCAACACCGTGCGGGCCAAAGGCCAAGCGCTGGGCTCTTCCACCCACTGGGTGATGGCCTCCATCATTGCTTTTACCTTCCCCTATTTCGCCGAGAAGCTGGGCGGCGGGCACACCTTCCTGTTTTTCTGCTCGATGATGGTGCTGCAGTTAATTTTTGTGTGGCGCTACATGCCGGAAACCAAAGGCACCTCCTTGGAGCAACTGGAAAAAACGCTGGTTATCCACTAAGCATTGACCGTCATGCTGAGCATGGCGAAGCATCTCTACCGCTACAGTAACTTCTGCCATGCGAACGAAGCAGAAGAGATGCTTCGCCATGCTCAGCATGACAATCACAATTGGTCTTTATTTAACATCTCATGTCTAAAAACATAGTCTGCTTCGGCGAAATCCTCTGGGACGTGCTGCCTACGGGCAAGCAACCCGGCGGGGCGCCGTTTAACGTAGCCGTTCACCTCAATCAACTGGGGGTGTCCGCTCAGCTCATCACCCGCGTGGGCGACGACGACCTGGGCACCGAGCTGGTGGAGTTCGTGACATCCAAAGGCATCAGCCCCGAGTATGTACAGCTTGGCAAAACCCACCTCACCGGCGTGGTAAAGGCCAATGTGGATGATGCCAACGAGGTGACCTACAAAATTGTGCACCCCGTGGCCTGGGACTACATCCAGCACGAGCCGGCCCTGGACGAGCTGGTGGAGCAGGCTGATATGCTGGTGTACGGCAGCCTGGCGGCCCGCAGCTTGGCTTCCCGCGAAACCCTCTACCGCCTGCTGGAGCACGCCCGGTTCCGGGTTTTCGACGTGAACATGCGCCCGCCGCACTACACCAAAGAAGTCGTGAAATACCTGCTGGGCAAAGCCGACCTGGTGAAGATGAACCACCACGAGCTGGCGGAAATCATGAGCTGGTTTGGCGAGGAAACCGACCCCGCCGCCGCCATGCAGTGGCTCGCCGCCCGATTTGACCTGCAGGGTGTGTGCGTCACCTGCGGCGCCGACGGCGCCCTGCTCTGGACCAACAACCAACTATACCGCGCCCCCGGCGTTGCCGTGGAAGTAAAAGATACCATTGGTAGTGGGGATGCCTTTCTAGCAGCCCTGCTGAAAGGCTGGCGGGCGGGCCAGGAACCCGGCGAGAACCTGCGGTTTGCCTGCGCTACCGGCGCGCTGGTGGCTACCCACTTGGGGGCTACGCCGGTCATCAGTGAAGCTGATGTGCAGGAGTTGCGGCAGGAGCGCGCGGCGCTCTGAAGAAACCAGGCCCAAACTTTATCCTATTTTGCTCTTCTCCGAATACCATGAAAAACAGCCTCCTGCTAGCCCTGTTCCTGGCTTTTACAGTTCAGTTAAGCCAGGCCCAGACTCCGGCTGCCAAGCCGGCCATACCCCCGGCTACGCCCCAGTTCCGCCCGGCCTACCACTTCAGCCCGGCCAAAATGTGGATGAACGACCCCAATGGCATGGTGTACTATAAGGGCACCTATCATCTGTTCTTCCAGCACTACCCCGATGGCATGGAGTGGGGACCCATGCACTGGGGCCACGCCACCAGCCCGGACTTGGTGCATTGGCAGGAGCAGCCCATTGCCTTGTTCCCCGATAAGTTGGGCTGGATTTTCTCGGGCAGCGCCGTCGTGGATGAAAATAACACCTCCGGCTTCGGCAAAAACGGGCAGGTACCTATGGTGGCTATCTTCACCCACCACAACGCCGAGGAGGAAAAAAAGAAAACCGACAAGCACCAGTACCAGAGCCTGGCTTACAGCCTAGACGAGGGCAAAACCTGGACCAAGTACGAGGGCAACCCGGTACTCAGCAACCCCGGCATTCCCGACTTCCGCGACCCGAAAGTAAGCTGGCATGCCCCCAGCAAAAAGTGGATAATGACGCTGGCCACCAAGGACCGCATCACCTTCTTCTCCTCCCCCAACCTGAAGGAGTGGACCAAGGAAAGCGAGTTTGGCGAAAAGCTGGGCGCCCACGGTGGGGTGTGGGAGTGCCCCGATCTGTTCCCTCTCACGCTGGATGGCAAAACCCGCTGGGTGCTGCTGGTGAGCATCAATCCCGGCGGCCCCAACAGCGGCTCGGCCACCCAGTACTTTATGGGGCAGTTTGATGGCCGGACGTTCACGCCCGCCGACACCAAGACCAAATGGGTGGATTACGGCAAGGACGATTACGCCGGCGTGACTTACGCTAACACTGGCGCGCGGCGCATTTTCCAGGGCTGGATGAGCAACTGGGAGTATGCCAACCAGGTCCCTACTTCTCCCTGGCGCAACGCCATGACGGTACCCCGGGAGCTGGCCCTGCGCCAGGTAGGTAAGGACGTATGGCTTACCTCGCAGCCCGTAAAGGAAGTAAGCCAGGCGCTGCAGGCCGGCAGCGTAAGGCTGCAAAAGCTGGCCGTGCTGAAGGAGCTGGACCTGAGCAGCCGGCTGCCCAACCTGGGCGACAAGTTTCAGCTCAAGCTCAGCACTAAGTTGCTGAAGGACTTTTCCCTGGTCCTTTCTAATAGCCGGGGTGAGGAGCTGGTTATTGGGTTTGATCAGCAGGCCAATGCCTACTACATAGACCGCAGCAAGTCCGGCATGGTCGCTTTCAGCGACAAGTTTCCGGGCCGTCACGCCGGGCCCCGGCGGGCGGTAACCCCCGGGGGTGATCTGACGCTGTTGTTTGATGCAACGTCCGTTGAGCTCTTTGCTGATAGTGGCCTGACTGTGTTAACCGAGCTCTACTTCCCCCATGAGCCGCTCACCAAACTCAAAATCAAGTCAAGTGCAGGCGTACTTATTCAGGAGCTAAACTATGCTCGCTTGGCCCCCGATGTTAAATAGGCGGCACAGCAGATGGTCAGGTTATATGCCTAGCAATGGAATAAGCTCTTAAGAAAAGCATACAAAAAGGACCGGCGTTAGACGCCGGTCCTTTTTGTATGCCCGGGCAGTTCGTATCAGCCTGCATCGGGCGCCCTATCAGCATAGCAGCGGGCTTGTGGACGGCAATGGGCCCTTGTGGTGCCTAGCCGGACGGAAATAGAGAAGCTCGCAAGAAGGCACTTAGCATAATCTTTACTTATAAGCCATGGCTTACCCCAGCTCTGTGATGTTGGAAATGTTCCACATCCATTGGTTTTTGATCACAATTCGTTTCCCGGTTTTTGGGTCCATGAATTCCAATCGGCGTACCAGAATGTACATGGCGTAGGTGGGCACGCTGTAGTAGTCACGGGGGCGATTAAAGGCCACAACGACCTAGCCGGCGTGTGCCTTTAGTTGTTGGTGGGGCGGGCCGCCACCACCTGGGCCTGTTGCCAGCGATAGATTAACTTAGGGCTGATGCCCAGCTGCTGGGCCGCGGCCTGCGTGCTACGGCTCTCGGGGGCAGGCGCAAGGCCTACGCCTTGAAGGCTTCATCGTACTTACGCCGTTTGTCGGGCGACTCCCCGCTGGTTTTGGTTGCCATACCAGAAGAAATATACGTCCTTCTTCTGTCCATCATTTCTAGACCACCTCACCCTTTGAAGCTTGCCTAATGACGCTGCTACTTGCCCCTGAATGGGGATAATTCCCAAATTGTAGCTATCCCAAGCGAGCCAGAAGCTCTTCAATCTGGCTCTCTAAGCGAGCTATCCGCGCCTCTATCGTTGAGGGCGGCCGCAAGTGCATCGTGAAAACCCCTCTCACCTCCCATATTTCCAGGGCCTGGTCAAGGACAAACTCTTCTGCGCCATAATCCGGGTTGTCGGCGCGCAGGCGCACGGTATTGTTAGGCAAACGCTCCGCTAAGCGACGAACTAACAGGCGGCTTTGGGTAAGGAAGGCGTAGACCCTATGCACCCGCAACGTAGGCTCCACCAGATCTACACGGCGGCAGAGCACCACGTCCTGGTGGCGAAGACCCTGCTGCTGGTGCTGCATTTCGGCACCCACAATTTCAAACGCCCGGGTAGTGGGGCCCAGCTTATGTGGAAAGGTCAGTTGGGGCAAGGTATCAAGAAAGGAAGCCTTGTGATGCTGCACAATGTATTCCAGCAGGCGGTCAGCGGGCACAAAGGGTGTAACTGCGCTCTGCAGGTCGGCCAGGGCTGTACTTTGCTCCGGCGCGGCGGTTTCGGTGGCGCCGTGCTGCTGGAATATATCGAAGTGGTAGAGCTCATTTACGGTAAGTTCTTTCGTTAGTAGCAGATCTACCGACAAGCCAAAATAATGAGCAATCTGAATAAGCGTCTCCATTTTTGGCTCGGAGCGGCCTTCTTCGTAGGCACCCACGCTGGGCCGGGCCAGACCAAAAAGCTCCGCAAAAGCGGCCTGGCTCAGCTTCTTGACCGTTCTGATCTTGCGAATGTTCTTTCCGACGTAAGACATCAGCGAAAAATAAATTAAGCTCAAAACTTGAGCGATTCTAAAACTTTGAGTACTCTTGTAGCGTAAAGCTACCACATTAGTTCCAAACCATTTAAAACGGCGCTATTTTTTTGAGCCGTAGGAATACCCCCCCGGTACTGGCTGGTTTTCATTCGGGGCTTGCCTCCGTGTTCCGCTTGAGTTTCCTCCGCATACATTATATATATAGATGGCCAACCACTACTTCCCGAAAATTCAGAACTACCTGCTGGAGCTGGGCTTCGATATCCGGCACGTGGATGCAGCCGCCAACCTGATGGTGGTCAGCAAGCCCGAGCTGGGTATTGAGCACCTGGTGCTGGGCTGCGGGGAGCCGCTCCTTATTATGGAGCAATACCTGCTGGATCTGCCCGAGCCTAACTGTGAGATCTACCAGCAGTTGCTGCAGAAAAACCGCGACATCATTCACGGAGCCTTTGTGCTGGATGAAACCGGCCGCAAGGTCATCTTCCGCGATACGCTCCAGCTGGAGCACCTCAACCGGCCCGAACTGGAGGCCGTCTTTAACTCCCTGGCTTTGTTGCTCAGCGAGTTCAGCGACGAGCTGATTGCGTTTTCTAAAACCCCAACCGCCTAACGCCATGAACCTATTCAACCGCATCTTCAAAATCGGCCAGGCCGAAGCTCACTCTGCCGTCAATCAGCTGGAGGACCCCATTAAAATGACCGAGCAGGGCCTGCGCGACCTACGCCAGGACCTGGACAAGGCCTTGCACGCCCTGGCCGAGGTGAAAGCTCTGACTATCCGCTCCCGCAACGACGCCGAAACCGAGCGTAGCCGCGCCCTGGACTACGAAAACAAGGCCGTGCTGCTGCTGCAGAAAGCGCACCGGCAGGAGCTGGAGCCCGCTGAGGCTGACCGCCTGGCCACCGAGGCCCTGCTGAAAAAAAACCAGCACGAAACCCAGTCCTCCCGGGCCGCCCAGGACCAGGAGAAGTTTGAGACTTCGGCCCAGCAGCTTAGCCAAAACGTGCAGCAGCTCAAGCAAACCATCAGCCAGTGGGACAATGAGCTCAAGACCCTGAAAGCCCGGGTGACGGTGAGCACCGCTACCAAAACCATCAATCAGCAGCTGGCCCAGCTGGATGCTTCCGGCACGGTTACCCTGCTGGAGCGCATGAAGGAAAAAGTGGCCACGGAAGAAGCCTTGGCCGAATCCTATGGGCAGATTGCCCTGGAAAGCCGCACTCTGGATCAGGAAATCGACAAGGCCCTGCACCTGCACGGCGCCGGCC
This sequence comes from Hymenobacter sp. DG25B, assembly GCF_000801315.1. Lineage (NCBI taxonomy): Bacteria > Pseudomonadati > Bacteroidota > Cytophagia > Cytophagales > Hymenobacteraceae > Hymenobacter > Hymenobacter radioresistens. The sequence goes on from NZ_CP010056.1 coordinate 128,801, forward strand.
AGGTATGCGAGGACCTCAAAGCGCTTAAATCCAAACTAGGGCTGGAATAAACAGGCATCTCCTTCCTGTGAGGTGCGCGGAACCCTGCCCTGCCTCCCTACCTTTACCCTGCCCCCTTCTCCCGATGACTGAACTTCTCCACGCCGCTGTTTCCCCGCCCAATATCGGCCCCACGGCCGTGCTGGTGTTTGTGCTGCTGTACTGGATGACCGTTATCCTGGGGCTTATCGATTTCAAGACCCTGGACCTGGACACCGACCACGAGGTGCACACCGGGCACCACGCGGACGGCACCTCCGGCACGGGGGTGGACTGGCTGAACAACGCCCTGGTGTTTTTTAACCTGGGCCGGGTGCCGCTGATGGTGTTCCTCAGCCTGGTGGCACTCCCGCTCTGGGTGGGCAGCATCCTGCTCAACCACTACCTGGGCAATGCCTCCCTGCTACTGGGCCTGCTCTTCCTGGTGCCGCTGCTTTTCGGTAGCCTGCTGATGGCCAAAGTGTTAACCACGCCCTTTGTGCACCTGTTTGCGGCCATGGAGAAAAACCAGGATGCCGGCGGCCAGCCCCTGGGCAAAGTATGCACGGTGCTGCTGCCTACCAGCCGGGAGCAGATGGGCCAGGCCAGTGTACGCCTGCTGAACGGCTCCCCGCTGGTGCTGAACGTGCGAGCCGCCTCGTCCACCGCCCCGCTGCGGAAGGGCGACGCCGCCCTGGTGATTGATTATGACGCCGTGCGGCGTTGCTACCTGATTGAACCCTACGAGACTATTTAACCCCTGCTATACTGAACCCATGTCTGCCCGTCCCCCGCGCAAGCCAGGTAAGCTGGGCCAATGGCTGGAGGCGCTATGCTTCGTGCTCGAAATTCTGCTTGCAATCCTGGAGTAATCCTGTCCTTTTCGGTGCCTGAACTCTTGCTCAGGTCTGTGCCTCATTCTTCTCTTTCCCGCTTGATTCTACCCTTACCCCTACTTACATGTTAGAAGAACTTTCCCTGGCGGTGATTGTCATCGTCGCCGTCCTGCTGCTGGGCTTTATTGCCATCGTCGTTAAAATGTACCAGAAGGCCGTGCAGGGCGAGGCCCTGGTGCGCACAGGCCTGGGCGACACCAAGGTTTCGTTTTCCGGAATCTTCGTGGTGCCAGTGCTCCACAAGCTGGAGGTGATGGATATCACCCTGAAAAACATGGTAATAGCCCGGGGCGGCTCCGAGGGCCTGGTCTGCAAAGACAACCTCCGCGCCGACGTGAAGGTGAACTTCTTCGTGCGGGTAAATAAAACCCACGATGACGTGGTGCAGGTGGCTCAGAGCATCGGCTGCCGCCGCGCCTCCGACCCCACCGCCCTGGAAAACCTCTTCGACGCCAAGTTCTCCGAGGCCCTGAAAACCGTGGGCAAGCAGTTCGACTTCATTGAGCTCTACAACTCCCGCGAGCAGTTCAAGCTCGAAATCCTGCGCATCATCGGCACCGACCTGAACGGTTACGTGCTGGACGACTGCGCCATTGACTACCTGGAGCAGACGCCCCTGGCGGCCCTGAACCAAGATAATATTCTGGATGCTGAGGGCATCAAGAAGATTGTGGCCCTGACCTCGGAGCAGAAAATCCAGGCCAACTCCATTGCCCGCGAGATGCAGAAAACCATCAAGAAGCAGGACGTGGAGGCCCAGGAGACCATTCTGCAGCTGGACAAGCAGCTGATTGAGAATCAGGAAAAGCAGAAGCGCGAGATTTCCAACATCCGGGCCCGGGAGCAGGCCGAGACGGAAAAAGTGCAGCAGGAGGAAAAGCTGAAAGGCGAGCGGGCCCGCATCACCACCGAGGAGGAAGTGGGCATAGCCGAGCAGAACCGCGACCGGCAGGTGCTGGTGGCCGAGCGCAACAAGCAGCGCACCGATGCCGTGGAGACTGAGCGCGTGGCCCAGGCCAAAGCCCTGGAAGCCAACGAGCGGGAGCGGATTGTGGCCCTGGCCCAGATTGAAAAGGAAAAGGCCCTGGAAGAAGAAAAGAAAAACATCCAGACCATTATCCGGGAGCGGATTGTAGTGGAAAAAGCTACCGTTCAGGAAGAAGAGAAAATCAAGGATACCCGGGCTCAGGCCCTGGCCGAGCGCGACAAGCTGGTGGCCATTACGGCCGCCAAGCAGGAAACGGAATCGGCCACGGTGGCCATGGTGGGCAGCGCGGATATGGAGCGCCAGGCCGCGGAGTTCCGCGCCAAGCAGGCCCTCATTGATGCAGAAGCTGAAAAAGCCTCGGCCGAGTTTAAGGGCCAGGCCATCCGGATTTTGGCCGAAGCCGAAGCCAGCAAAGCCACGGCCGTGGGCCTGGCCGAGGCCCAGGTGATGCAGGCCAAAGCCACGGCCCGCCAGAAAGAAGGCGAGACCGAAGCCAACGTGCTCCAGCTCACCGCCGCCGCCGAGGCGCAGGCCATCCAGTCGAAAGCCGGGGCCCAGGCCGAGGCCGATGAGAAGCTGGGCATGGTTGCCGCCAAAGTAAACCGCGAGAAAGGCCTCGCCGACGCCGACATCATCCAAGCCCGCGCCGATGCGGACCAGAAGAAAGGGCTGGCGGAAGCCGCCGTGTCGGAGCAGAAGTTTGCGGTGGAAGCCAAAGGCATCGAAGCCAAGGCCGACGCCATGAAAAAGCTCGATGGGGTGGGCAAAGACCACGAGGAGTTCAAGCTGCGCCTAGACAAGGACAAGTCGGTGGAGCTGGCCCAGATCAGCATTCAGAAGGACATTGCTGCCTCGCAGGCCGAGGTTATCGGCGAGGCACTCAAAGCCGCCAAAATCGACATCGTGGGCGGGGAAACGATGTTCTTCGACCAGATCATCGGCTCCATTACCAAGGGCAAGATGGTGGACCGCACCGTGCACAACAGCGAAGTGCTGGGCACCGTGAAAGACGCTTTCTTCTCCCTGGACGGCGGCGGAGACTTTAAAACCAACCTTCGCCGCTTCGTGGATCAGTTCGGTCTGAGCAGTGAGGAAATCAAAAACCTCAGTGTGTCGGCCCTCCTGCTGAAGATGATGAACCAGGCCGGGGATGATGCTACCCGCAGCACCATCACCCAGCTGGCCAGCACGGCCACAGCCCTGGGCATCGGCGACAAGCCCGCCCGGATGCTGGAGCTGAAGTAACAACTAATTACCCCAGCTAGAAACTAAAGCTAGCTCCCCTCCTCAGCTGAGGAGGGGTTGGGGGTGGTTGAAAAGTTAGAGCTAGTAACTAGAATTAGTCTGTCCTTCAACGATTATTCAACCACCCCTAGCCCCTCCTCAGGTGAGGAGGGGAACTAGTTGCTAGTCTTAGCTCTAGCTTAGCCCGGCGCTACCCTTATGGAACAGACTACCCAACTCGAAACCGGCACCTACGAAATCCTCCGCAACCGCCTGCATAAGAGCAGCGCCGAACTGCGCCAGCGCCTGAACGCGCTGAACACCGAGCGCAAGCAGGTGTTCGGGGCCGTGGACACGCGCCTGCTGGGCACCGGCCGCATCACTACCGAAAACAACTGCCTGGCCTGGGACATGGTGCCGGTGGGGCGGCGGTTCATCTTCGGGTACAACGTAGTGCTGGGGCTGAAGGCTGAGCCGGACCTGACCGACGTGTTTGGGGTGTACGAGTATGCCGGGCACGAATTTCACCCGCTCGGCCTGGAGATGCTGCAGAACCCGCAGTTTCTGGAGGAGTTTCGGAACCTCTACCGCTACTACAAGAACACCCAGTTCGTGAAGTTTGCGTTGATTGGGCAGCACCTGTTTATGGTCTTCCGGGTGGGCAAGAGCAGTTCCGATGTGAAGACGTTCAAGTGGCTGATGCAGGGCGACGCGCTCAGCTACATTGATAACCGCTCCGACCACGAGTACACCTTCCCGCCCCAGCACGAGTTTCAGTGGAAGCGCGCCACCCGCGACATGCAGCGCGGCGGCAAGCACCCCCACATCAGCATCGAGGACAAGGTGTTCGTGGAAACCATCGGCGGCGACCTGACCATTAAAGTGGAGGACAACACCAGCACCGGGCAGGGTATTCTGAGCGAGCCGGTGGACGACAAGGACCAGACGCTAGACGACTCAGAAATCTACTATGCAGTAGTTGGCAATCTGATTCTGCTCAAAATCCGGCCCTACCAGGAGCAACAGTACCGCTACTTCATCTTCAACCACCGGCTCAAAACCGCCCAACGCCTCGATGCCCTGGCTGATGCCTGCGTGCTGCTGCCCGACGGGCAAGGGCTGATATTCCCCCACGGCTTCTACCTGCAAACCGGCGACAACAAGCTCTTCGACAACGGTCTGCGCGAGATGCTGTTTGAGAAGCGCGTGGTGTCGCCCAACGGGGAGGATTTTCTGTACGTGTTCTTCAACAAGGACCAGGGCACCTACCTGCTGCTGAGCTACAACCGCATTGCCCAGCGCGTAGACAACCCCATTGTGTGCCACGGCTACGCCCTGTTTGAGAACGGGGAGCTGTGCTACTTCCGGGCCGACGACGAGCCCAAGAAGCACCACGCCGTGCAGATCTGGCAGACGCCCTACACTGCCCCGGATTTCCAGCTACCCGTCACCTCCGACTCCTACCTCTACAAGCTGGGCAACAAGGAGATTGTGCGGGCCATGAGCGAGGTGCAGGAAGTCCTGACGCTAACCAGCAAGGACGACTCCTACGCTGGCCTCTACCTCGACCTGATCCGCCAGACCACCTCCCTCACCGACAGCTACCATTGGCTGCGGGAGCCGGCCGCTCAGGCCCTGGCCGAGCCCCTGGGCGAAATCCGGCAGACGGCCACGGCGGCCGTGGAAGAGTTTGAGAAGGTGCAGAGCATTCGCAAGAACACGGCCCAGCAGACAGCCGCCGGGTTCCAGAAAGCCGACGAGCTGACCGGCCGCATCCGCCGCTCTGCGCCCGACACCGTCACGGAATTTGTGCAGCTGCTGGGTGAGCTGCGCGGGGTGCGGGGCGAGGTAATTTCGCTCAAGGAGCTACGCTACGTGGAGCTGCCAGCCGTGGAAAAGCACGCAGTTGGCCTGGAGGAGCTGAGCAAGGAAGTGGCTATGCAGACGGTGGACTTCCTGCTCCGGCCCGATGCCCTCCTACCCTACTCCCAGCGCGTGCAGGCCATTGCCGACGGCGTGGAGCAGGTGCAGAAAACGGTGGAGGCCGACCAGCGCGAGCAGGAAACCGCTGCCGTGGCCCGGGAGCTGGAGCTGCTGATTGAGGTAGTGAGCAACCTGCCCATCCCCGACCCCACCCAGACTACGGCCATCATCGATAACATCTCGACGGTGTACGCTCGCTTCAACCAGATTCGGGCGGCGCTGAAGCGGCGGCGGCAGGCCCTGGCCGGCACAGAGGCCCAGGCCGAGTTTACCGCCCAGCTCAAGCTGCTGGAACAGGCCCTCACCAACTACCTCGACCTGGCCGACACGCCCGCCAAGTGCGACGAGTACCTGACCAAGCTCATGGTGCAGCTGGAAGAGCTGGAAGGTAAATTCCCCGACTTCGACCAGTTCATTGAGCAGCTCACCACCCGGCGCGAGAAGGTAGTGGAAGCCTTCGAATCCAAGAAGACGGCTCTGGTAGCCGCCCGCAACCAGCGCGCCACGGCTTTGCTGCAAAGCGCCGAGCGGCTGCTGAAGGCGGTGCAAAGCCGCCTCACCCGGCTGGAATCGGTGGCCGACATCAACGGGTACTTTGCCGCCGACGTGATGGTGGAAAAGGTGCGCCAGACGGCCCAGGGCCTACTCAATCTTGGCGACTCGGTGAAGTCGGATGACGTGCAGAGCCGGCTGAAAACCCTACGTGAGGACGCCGTGCGCCAGCTCCGCGACCGGGCCGACCTCTACGCCGACGGCGGCCAGACCCTCAGGTTCGGCCCCCATGCCTTCACGGTGAACACCCAGCCCCTGGAGCTGACCGTGGTGCTGCGCGACGGCGACCTGCACTATCACCTCACCGGCACCAACTTCTTCCAGAAGATAACCGACCCTGCCCTGCTGGCTTCCCGGCCAGTCTGGGAGCAAACCGTGGTGTCGGAAAACCAGGACGTGTACCGGGCCGAGTTTCTGGCCTGGCGCATTTTGCAGGCCGCCCAGCACCCCGCGCCCGCCGATCCGGAAGCGGGCCGTCCGGCCGTGCTGTCGGTAACAGAGCTGGGCCATCTCAGCCCAGCCGAGCTGCTGGCCTATGTACAGCAGTTTATGGGCGCGCGCTACCAGGAAGGCTACCTCAAAGGCGTGCACGACCACGACGCGGCCCTGCTGCTCACGGCCCTGGTGCGCCTCACCCGCACGGCAGACCTGCTCCGCTACCCCGCCGACACTCGCGCTGCCGCGGCCCTCTACTGGCTGCGCTTCGCCGACCCCGACCAGCGCGCCCACTGGGAGCGGCAGCTGCAAGGCATCGGGGTGCTGCTCCAGGTCTTCCCCGATTCGCAGGAGTTCGACGAGCTGAAAACCGAACTGCAAACGGCCGTGGACTACTTCGCCGAGCAAACCGGTTTGTTCACGCTAAGCCAAGTAGCGGAGGCCGGCGACTACCTCTTCCACGAACTGACCCACACCGGCACCTTCATCATTGCCGCCGAAGCCGCCGAGCTGTACCAGCAGTTTCAGAAGCAGCTGCAGGAGCGGCAAGCTACGGAGTTGTTTCAGCAGTCGGTGACGGGCCTACAGGACCAGCCCGCCGCCCAGCTGCCCCTGATTCGGCAGTGGCTGCAGGCCTACCTGCGCCAGGCCCCGGCCGCCGCTACCCTATCGGATTTCTGCAACGAGTGCGCGATATTGTTGCTGACGGGCACTTATGATTCGGCGCGGGTGGTGCACACCCCCCTGCGCGAAACGCTGGCCGACTTCCAGGGCACTCATGCCCGCCTCGCCGACGACCGGACCTACCAGCTCAATTTCCCCGATTTCCGCCGCCGCCTGCTGCACTACGACCGCGCCACGGTGGCGCAGTACGAGCAGTTTCAGGAGGTGAAAAAGCAGCTGCTGGCCCGGGCCGCCGAGGACATGCGCCTGGAAGACTTCCGGCCCCGCGTGCTCACGTCCTTCGTGCGCAACCGCCTCATCGACCAGGTGTATTTGCCCATCATCGGGGCCAATCTGGCCAAGCAGATCGGGACGGCGGGTGAGGGCAAGCGCACCGACCTCATGGGCCTGCTCCTGCTCATCTCGCCGCCCGGCTACGGCAAAACCACGCTCATGGAGTACGTGGCCAACCGACTGGGCCTCATCTTCATGAATATCAACGGGCCGGCCATCGGGCACGCCGTGACCAGCGTAGACCCCGCTCAGGCCCCCAATGCCGGGGCGCGGCAGGAGCTGGAAAAGCTGAACCTAGCCTTCGAGATGGGCGACAATGTGATGATTTACGTGGATGACATCCAGCACTGCAACCCCGAGTTTCTGCAGAAATTCATCTCGCTCTGCGACGCCCAGCGCAAGATTGAAGGCGTATACCAGGGCCGCGCCCGCACTTACGACTTCCGCGGCCGAAAGGTGTGCGTGGTGATGGCCGGCAACCCTTACACCGAAAGCGGCGACGTATTCCAGCTGCCCGACATGCTGGCCAACCGCGCCGATATCTACAACCTCGGTGACATTCTCACGGCCGGCTCCGAAGACGCCTTCCGCCTCTCCTACCTCGAAAACGCCCTCACCAGCAACGCGGCGCTAGGTCGGCTGGCCACCCAAAGCCCCCAGGACGTGCCCGCCCTCATCCGCCTCGCCGAAACTGGGCAGCAGGACGGCCTCAGCTTCGAGGGCAACCACTCGCCCGAGGAGCTGAACGAGTACGTGGCGGTGCTGCAAAAGCTGCTGCGCCTGCGCGACGTGGTGGCCCGCGTAAATGCCGCCTACATTGTCAGCGCCGCCCAGGCCGACGCCTACCGCACCGAGCCTCCCTTTAAGCTGCAGGGCTCCTACCGCAACATGAACAAGCTGGCCGAGAAAGTGCGCCCCGTGATGAACGACCAGGAAATAGAACAGCTCCTGGCCGCCCACTACGAAAGCGAAGCCCAAACCCTGACCAGCGCCACCGAAGCCAACCTGCTCAAGCTGCGCGAACTGCTCGGCTGGCTTACCCCCGAGCAAGCCGCCCGCTGGCAGCAAATCAAGCAAACCTACCTCGACAACCTCCGCAATTCCGGCGCCGGCCAGCTCCTGCAGATGCTGGATAAGCTGGAAAATATTGCCGGTGGGCTGAGCGGGATTCGGGAGGTGCTGAAGCGGGAATAAACCTATCTACCGAGCATTCAGCATTTTATAAAACGCCTCGGCATATGTATCACTGATAGGAATGATTTGGTCGGTAATCTGAATCCGGTTTTTCTCGATGTGGTCAATTTTATCCAGCGCGACGAGAAAGGACCGGTGCACGCGGGCAAAATCCTGGGCGGGCAGCAGCTCTTCCAGCTTGGCAAAGCTGAGCAGCGTCATAATTTTCTCCTCCCGGGTATGAATCCGTAAATAGTCTTTCATCCCCTCCACAAAGAGAATGTCGCGGGTCGCTACTTTCTGGATGCGGTGGCCCACCTTGAGAAAAATATACTCCTGTTCCGTCTTCGCATCCACTTTTTTTGTCTGCTTTTCCGGGGTATGGCGGGGGCTTTGCTCCTGGTACAGGCGTAGTACGGCTTTGTAAAACCGCTCGAATGTGAAGGGCTTGAGCAGGTAGTCCTTCACTTCCAAGTCGTACGCTTTCAGCGCGTACTGGTCGTAGGCAGTGGTCAGGATAATCATGGGTTTGGGGTTCAGCATCGGAATGAAGCTGAGCCCATCCAGGTCGGGCAGGTTGATGTCCAGAAACAGCAGGTCGGGCTTGTCTGCTGCCAAATGAGCGGCGGCCTCCAAAGGACTCGCGTAGCACCCTTTCAGCTCTAGGAACGAGACTTTTCGGATGTATTCTTCCAGGATTTCCTGGGCCAGATACTCGTCCTCAATGATGTAGCAGGTGAGCTTGTCTTTCATGAGCCGGGAGGTGAAGGCCTTGGATGGTAAGCTGGACCGTAAAGGTTTCGCCGGTGTTCTGAATGGTCAGCGTATGCTGGCCGGGATACAATAAAGCCAGCCTTTTCCGAACGTTGGGCAAGCCGATGCCCCCGGGTTCTTCGAGCGGATTGGCCGAGTGCTTGCCGATGGGGTTCTGCACGCGGAAGGACAGCGTATCCTCCTTTACCTCCACCCTCACCTTCAGGTCGCCGGGTTCCAGGCGGGCGGGGCTGTGCTTGTAGGCGTTTTCCAGCAGGTGGATGAACAGCAAGGGAGCAATGGAGCAGGCTTCGGTTTCCCCCACTATCCGGAGGTCGACCACCGGACTGTTCCGGTACCGGAGCTGCTGCAAGCTCACATAATCCCACAAATAGTCCATCTCCCGGGCCAGGGGCACCGTGGCGGCATTAGACTCATAAATCATGTAGCGCATGAGCGAGGCCAGCTGCATGACCGCCTCCGGGGCGGCCGGGGCCTGCTTGTACACCAGCGTGTGGATGTTGTTGAGGGTATTGAACAGAAAGTGCGGGTTAATCTGCGACTTCAGGTAGGAGAGTTCGGCCTCCACGGCCTGTTTCTCCAGCTGCTCTTTCCGGATGGTATTCAGGACCAGCGTCTCGGTTACCCGGGCCAGCCAGCTCAGGAAGAGAAAGATGGGTACCGTCGTGACCAGGTACATCGAATAAAACCCAAAATCGAAAGGCTTTTGGTGGAACAGCAAGAAGGCCAACGGCCCGCTTAACGCAATTCCCCCCAGCCGGAGCCAGTATCCGCTGTCTTTTCTCCGACCTGCATACTGAGTCAGGAGGTAGAAATGGAGGTAGAAAACATACAGACAGGTGGCAATGAACCCCGCCGCGGTGCTACGCCAGTGGGCCTCGGTATCACTTTTGAGTTGCAAAACCACCAACATGGTGAACAAGACCCAGACGGATAGGTGAATCAGCCGGAATATTTTTTTGACGCGGTCCATAGCACAAAGGTGGGTTTTCGTGCCATAACCAGGCTACCGTTTCTACCAGCTGCCAAGGCTAATCTACGAGATGGGAAAAGAAGACGGCCAGTGCTTTGGCAGCAGCAAAATCCTCTTTGGTCGATTACTTCCCCGCATCAGCATATCAGTTTTCCCTATCCGGGCCGGTAATCCTTGCTTCGTTCTGCAAATGAGAAACAACGCATCTGTTACGGTGCCTCGCTTCCTCCAATAGATTCACCGAAGCAAATTAGCTGAAATGGAAAATCACCCGTGTAGCCTCTCCATCCGCAATGTTTCCAAACAATATGCGAATGGCGTGCAGGCGTTGCAAGATGTGTCTTTGGACATTCCGCCGGGCATGTATGGGCTGCTGGGGCCGAATGGCGCTGGTAAATCCACCCTGATGCGCACGCTTGCTACGCTGCAGGAGCCCGATGAAGGGCACATCTTTTTAGGCGACCTGGATGTGGTGAACCAAAAGGAAGAAGTGCGCCAGACGCTGGGCTACCTGCCTCAGGAGTTTGGCGTGTATCCCAAAGCCAGCGCGGAAGAGCTGCTGGACTACTTCGCGGTGCTGAAGGGTATTACCAACCGAGCAGTGCGCAAAGAGACTACTGAGGCCTTGCTCAAGCAAACCAACCTTTGGGACAAGCGCCGGCAGAAGCTGGGTGGCTTTTCGGGCGGTATGAAGCAGCGCTTTGGCGTGGCGGTGGCCTTGCTGGGCAACCCGCGGCTGCTCATTGTGGACGAGCCCACGGCGGGCCTCGACCCGGCCGAGCGGGTGCGGTTCCTGAACCTGCTCAGCGAGCTGGGCGAAAACAGCGTGGTCATTCTCTCCACGCACATCGTGGAAGACGTCTCGGAGCTGTGCACGAATATGGCCATCATCAACCAGGGCCAAATCCTGCTGGAGGCTGAGCCCCTGGAAGCCGTGGCCTCCCTCAAAGGCCGTATCTGGCGCAAGCTGACCGATAAACGCGCCCTGCCGGCGCTGGCGCAGGAGCACCAGATTATTTCCGCCAAGCTACTCAGCGGCCGCACCCTGGTGCACGTGTACAGCCCGGAGATGCCCGGCACCGGGTTTGAGCCGGTGGAACCGGACCTGGAGGATGTCTACTTCAGTGCCATGACGGGCTGCTTCGGCCCGGTTAGTCAGCAGCCGAAAGCGGAGGGGTAGCGCTATGAAGTTCCAACGGATTTTTGCGCTGGAATTCAGCTACCAGGTGCGCCGGGCCACTACCTGGCTTTACTTCGGGTTATATTAGTCATCACCTTTCTGGTAGTCATCGCCAACTTTGCTTCGGATGCGCGGATGGGTACATTTTATTGAATGCGCCCATCGTCATAGCTGCCGTCACGGTTATCAGCTGCGTGTTCTGGCTGGTGATAGGCGCCTCCGTGGCGGGCGAGGCGGCGGCCCGCGACGTGCAGACGCGCATGCATTTGCTCACCTACGCGGCCCCCGTCAGCAAAGCCGCTTACCTGGGCGGGCGGTACTTGGCCGCCTTGGCCCTGAGTGTGCTCCAGCTGCTCGCCATCCCGGCGGGCATGGTGCTGGCCATGCACTTTGCCGGGGTAGAAGCCGAGATTCTGGGTCCGTTCCGGGTGGCGCCCTACCTGACTACCTTTTTCTTTATCGCGCTGCCCAACGCTTTTTTCGCGACGGCCCTGCAGTTTTCGGCGGCAGCGCTCAGCCGCCGGGCCCTGGCCAGCTATCTGGTCGGCGCGGCCCTGTTCGCGGCGTCCTACACGCTCTGGCCGTTGCTGGAAAAAGGGGGAGAATGGGGCAATCTGGCCGACCCAATGAGTTTCGGCCCGGTGCTAAGCCATCTGTCCCTTGACTGGAGCCCGCTGGATAAGAATACGCGCCTGTTCCTGCTGGAGGGCTCCTTTCTGGCCAACCGCCTGCTGTGGCTCGGCATCTCGCTGGGCCTGCTGGCGTTTACCTATCTCCGGTTTCAGTTCGTCTTACCCGAATCCGGCCAAAAACAGAAGCCTGATACACAGCCACCATCAGCTGGGGCAGCCCGGGAGCAACTACGCTGGGGAACCGGGCAAACGCTACCAAAGTCGAGGGGAACGTATGGCTGGTCCACGCAGCTGCTCCAGTTGCGCGTTATCACCTGGGAATCCTTTCGGCAGCTGGCTAAAAGCAAGGCCGGGCTGCCCCTGCTGGCCGCCGTGGCCCTGCTGGTGGGCGCCGTCATCCCCAACAACCTGAAGGGCCGCGGCACGCCCCTGCTGCCCCGAACCGACTTTGTCCTGGATTATCTTACCGCACCCCTGACGCAGCCGGAGCGTTTCTGGCTACTCATTGCCCTGCTAACCATTTTCTATGCCGGCGAGCTGGTCTGGCGGGAGCGGGAATCCGGCCTGAGCGAAATTGCCAACGCGGCGCCCGTACCGGAGTGGGTTCTTTTCCTGAGCCGCTTTCTGGCGCTCAACCTGGTGCTGGTGGGGTGGCTGGCCTTCCTGATGACGGCCGGCATGATGGCGCAGGCGGCCATTGGGGCGCTACGCCGGAAATCGGGCTGTACCTGCAAACTATTTTCGGGCTGCAGCTGGTGGATTGCCTGCTTTTCGCCCTGCTGGCCCTGCTGGTGCACGTGCTGGTCAACCAGAAATTCGTGGGTCACCTGGTGGCGCTCCTGGCCTATGCCTTTATCGCCTACGCTCCCACCCTGGGCATCGAGCATAAGCTTCTCATTTATGGCGCCAGTCCGCGGTGGACGTATACTGACATGGCTGGTTTTGGTCCTACGCTGGGGCCCTGGCTGTGGTTTAAAGGGTATTGGGTTGCGTGGGCCCTGCTGCTGGGGGTGCTGGCGCGGCTTTCCTGGGTGCGGGGCCGGGAGAGTGGTTTGGCTGCGCGGCTGCGGCTGGCCTGTGGGCGCTGCACTCGTTCCACCGTGCTGGTTTTCGGGGCGGCCGGGGCCGGCATCCTTTTGTTTGGCAGCTTCATCTTCTATAACACCAACGTGCTGTATGACTACCTCAGCGCCTCAGATACAACCAAGCAGCGTGCCGCCTACGAGCAGCGCTACCGCCGGTACCGGAACGTGCCCCAGCCCCGGCTGACCGGCGTAAACCTGCGGGTGGAAATCCATCCCCGGCAGCGGGCGGTGGACATACAGGGCACTTACCTGCTGGTGAACAACAGCCAGGCCCCATCGACTCCATTCATCTGGCGACGGGGGCAGGCGTGGAAACCGCCGCGCTTCACTTCGACCGGCCAGCCAAGGAAGTGTTCTGGGACGCGGAGCAGGGCTACCGCATGTACGCCCTGGCCACTGCCCTGCGCCCCGGCGATTCGCTGCGCCTCCGCTTTCAGGTAAAGTACCAGGCCCGGGGTTTTGCCAACCACGGCGCCGACGCCCAGGTGGTGGCTAACGGCACTAGTTTCCGGAACCTGGAGTGGCTGCCGGTCTTCGGCTACCAGCCCTACCGGGAGCTGGACGAGGCCGGCGCCCGGAAAGCGTACGGCCTACCTCCCCGGCCCGCCACCTACTCGCTCTACGACGGGATGGCCCGCTGGTACGCCCCGTTTCCCGAGCGAATCCGCTTGGAGGCCATCGTGGGCACGGATGCCGACCAGACGGTGGTAGCGCCGGGCACGTTGCGCCGGACCTGGACCCAAGCGGGCCGCCGCTACTTTCATTACGTCACGGATGCTCCCATCCGGAATGAATACGCCTTTTACTCGGCCGGCTACGCGGTGCAGGAAGGCACATGGCGCAACCCCTCGGCCGGCCCGGGGCAGGCGGTGGCCATCCAGGTTTACTATCCACCGGGGCAGACCGAAAACCCGGCGCGCATGGTCCGCAGCGCCCAGGCCTCGCTGGACTATTACACCCGGCAGTTTGGGCCTTACCTCTACCGGCAGCTCCGCTTTGTGGCCCATCCCAGCTACGCCTTCGGTCACCACGCCGCGCCCATCGACATTACGGCCGAAGAGGGATTTTTCTTGCTGAACCCCAAGGCTGATGAGCGGGGCTTTGACCTGGTGACAGCTGTGGTGGCGCACGAGGTGGCGCACCAGTGGTGGGGAAACCAGCTCAAACCAGCCTACGTAGAGGGCGCCGGCCTGATCACCGAAAGTCTGGGGTGGTACTCGGCTATGGGCGTGCTGGAGGATAAATACGGCCCGGAGCACCGGCAGGCGCTGCTGCGTTTCCTGCGGGAGGAGAATGAGACCCCGCGCACCCGGGCCGCCAAACCGCTGCTGCAGGCTGACGACTTTTACCAGAACTACCGCAAAGGGCCCTTGGCGCTGTACGCCCTAAGCCAATACATGGGCCGCGAACAGGTAAACGGGGCGCTCCGGCAGCTGCTGGCCAGGCACCGCCCCGGGACGGTTCCCTATGCCACGTCACTGGACCTTTACCGGGAGCTACAGGCGGCCGCCCCCGACTCGCTTCAACCCTTGCTGCACGACTTATTCGAAGCCAACACCTTCTGGGAGCTGGCGACGGAAAGCGCCACCGTCAAACAACTTAAAAGCGGCCAATGGCAGGTGACGCTCACCCTGCAGGCTAGCAAGCTGGTCGTGGACAGCGCCGGCACCGAGAACAGGCTACCGATGAAGGAGTGGGTGGAAATCGGAGTTTATGCCCCCGCCGAGTTGGGAAAGGAAATTGGCAAGCCGCTCTATCTTCGAAAGCACCTGATCAAATCCGGCCAGCAGACTCTTGTGTTGACGGTGCCTGGCCGCCCCGCTACCGTTGGCTTCGATCCCCAAAATTTGTTAATGGAATGGAAGACAGAGGATAATTACCAAGCAGTGAAACTCAAAGATTAGCGCTTGGCGAGCTTATCCATGAGAGCTCACAAGGGTATTGGGCTACAATTCCAGCATAAAGGCGGTGCCTTCCCCGGGCATGGTTTGAACCTTAACATTCCCGCCGTGCAGATGCATAATCTGCTTCGCCAGGCTCAGGCCAATGCCGGTACCCCCGGGGCGGGTGGTAAAGAAAGGAATGAAGATGCTGTCCAGCACCTCGGCCGGAATTCCCGTGCCATTATCGATTACCTGTAGGAGCACCCGCCCACTTTCCAGTGCCTGCGCCTTCAGACGAATGCGGGGGTTGGGGCGCAGTCGCACCGCGTAGGCGGCGTTAAGCACCAGGTTGATGAGCACCTGCTCCAAAAGATGAGCATCAGCCTGCACCTGTAAGCCCGCGGGTTCTACGGAGGTGATGAGCTCAATGTCGCCTTCGGCCAGCTGAGGGCTCATCAGCCAGCGGATATTATCAAATAATTCCTGCACGTAAACCATCGTAAGCCGCGGCGCGCTGATGGTGCTGAAGTCCCGGTAGACCTGCGTAAAGCGGAGCAGCCCTTCGCTGCGGTTCTGGATAATGCTGATGCCCTCCACGACATCGGCCAGCATGGTGCGCACGGCCTCGGGTGCCTGCTCCAGCTCCTGGCTTAGGTCGCGGCGCAGGGTGTCCGCCAGGGAGGCAATTGGCGCCACCGAGTTCATGATTTCGTGGGTCATCACGCGCAGCAGCTTCTGCCAGGCTTTGGTTTCGTTTTCCTCCAACGCGTGGCTCACGTTTTTGAAGGCCACCAGGGTAAATTCGCGGCCCTGCAGGCGGAAGGCCGTGGCGGATAGCAGCAGCTGCATGGTTTTATCACCCACGCTCAGCTTCACGATGGTGGAAGCGCCCGGCTCCAGCTGGCTGATAGCATCGTAGAGCACCGGCAGCCGCTTTTGCAGCGTGAAAATGCTCTTCAGGTAGGGCAGCTCCAGCGTGCGCTTAAAGGATTCATTGATCGACTCAACTTCCCCATTGGCATCGTAGGAAATAATCCCCGTATCGATGAGCTGCAGCACGGTTTGCAGGTAGGTAAACTGCGCCTCCCGCTCGGCTCTTAGCTGGCGGTAGGTGGCGTTTAGCTGGTTGAAGGCCGCGTGCAGGGGGCCGTTGGGGTGGGCCTCGTTGTAGTGCTGGGAGAAGTCGCGGTACTGCACGGCCAGCAGGAAATCGGCCAGCGCCCGGGTGCTGCGCGTAACGTGACGGCTTAACTCCCATACCGCCAGCCCGAGCAGCAGCACCGCCACCCCAGCAAGCCGTATCGGGCATGCTCAAAAGCCCGCTCGGCCGCATAGAGCAGCGCAAACAGCAGCAGCAAGCGCAGCGCAATGCTTATTTCCGGCCGCTTAAAGGTCATGTTTTTCGAGGCGACGATACAGGGCTGTACGGGTGAGCCCTAGTTCCTTGGCGGCTTTGGTAATGTTGCCGTGGTGGCGCTCAATCACGCGCAGAATGGTGTGTTTTTCCACTTCGCTGAGCTGCAGCGGGCCTTCGTGCTTTAGCTCAGCGGCTGCTGAACCATCCGTTTCCATGGCCGAGAAATGGAAATCCTGCGGGCGCAGGGTGGGGCTGTCGGCCAGAATCACGGCGCGCTCCACGGTGTGCTGCAGCTCGCGCACGTTGCCGGGCCAGCTGTGCTGCCGCAGCTTTTGCAGGGTGGCGGGCTCAAATTCGGGCAGGGGCTTGCGGTTGCGGGCGGCGTAGAGGCCGGCAAAGTGGCGGGCCAGCAGCAGCACATCATCGCCCCGGGCCCGCAGCGGCGGCAGGGTTATCTCCACCGTGTTGAGCCGGTAGATCAGGTCCTTGCGGAAGCGCTGCTGCGCGGCCAGCTCGTAGAGCGGGGCGTTGGTAGCGGAAATCAGCCGGATGTCGATGGGCAGCGGCACGTTGCTGCCGAGGGGAATTACTTCCCGGTTCTGCAGGGCCGTGAGCAGCTTGGCCTGCTGGGCCAGGGAGATATTGCCGATTTCATCCAGAAACAAAGTGCCGCCCGAGGCCGCGGCAAACCGGCCCACCCGGTCCTCGCGGGCATCAGTGAAGGAGCCTTTTTTGTGGCCAAACAGCTCGCTTTCAAAGATGCCCTCGCTCATGGCGGCCAGGTCGGCGGTGACGAAGGGCCTGGCGGCGCGCGCAGACCGCTGGTGCAGGGCTTTGGCCACCAGCTCCTTGCCTGTACCGTTCTCCCCCAGCAGCAGAATGTTGGCTTCCGTCGGGGCTACTTTCTCAATCTTGTGGAATACTTCCTGCATGGCCTCCGACTCCCCCAGCAGGGAAAACTCGGCGAAGGAGGCGGGGCGCCGGGATGCGGGGGGCCACGGAAGGTTTGCCCGCTTCCTTGGGCTCCAGGGCAGCCGTCAGGGTTTCGAGCAGCTGCGCGTTGTGCCAGGGCTTCACAATGAAGTCGGTGGCTCCGGCCTTGAGGGAGCGCACGGCCGTGCTGATCTCGCCGTGGGCGGTAATCATGATTACGGTGGCAGACGGGTCTTTCTCGCGGATGCGGCCCAGCCAGTAGAGGCCCTCGTTGCCGGTGCCGAGGGTGCTCTTGTAGTTCATGTCCAGAAATATGGCGTCGAAGTGCTGCTTGCTCAGCAACGAGAGCAGCAGCTCGGGGTTCTTTTCGGTCACCACTTCCTGCACCTCGGGCTTGAGCAGCATGCGCACGGCAAACAGGACGTCCGGGTCATCGTCAACCACTAAAACACGTGCTTTCTTCAATATCATGGACTCTACCGAACTAACTAACCTGGGGCCTGCACCCGTCCCGGGTGCGAAGCACCGCAATCCTAACCATAATTATACTAGTTTCTGAAAAGGGCTTTCCTGGCGGCGAAAGGCAGTTTTCAATGAGAACGACCGGCAAGACTGTATCACAAGCGGACGCCTGGTGTATCAAAAGCGTACGGTTTTGAAAGCCACAACATCTTGCTCCGTTTTAATTTACTGATTTTCAGTTACTTGTTTAATTGGCATTGTTATGTGTATGGGTTGAATGGGCCTTTTGAAAGGGGCCAAGTAAGCACATGGATATTACCATCGAAAAGAAAACCTGGACCCCAACTCGCCTGATCCTGTTAGGCGTGCTGGTGCTACTGGTCGCGGCCGTGGCGGCCAGCCTACTGTCTTCGGCGGGCCCGGCCAAGCTCAACGTGGACCCCGAGCGGCTGACTATCAGCCCGGTTACCCGCGGGCCGTTCCAGGAGTTTGTGCCCGTTGATGGCGTGGTGATGCCCATTAAAACCATTTACCTCGACGCACCGGAGGGAGGCACCGTGCAGCGGATTCTGGTGGAGGACGGGGCGACCCTCACGGCCGGCCAACCCATCATTCAGCTAGCCAACACGGACCTGCAGCTGGAAATGGTGAACCGCGAAACAGCCGTGTTCGACCTGATGAACAACCTGCAGAATACGCGCAACCTGCTCCAGCAAAACCGCATTCAGCAGCTTAACCACCAAGCCGAAATTGAAAACCAGCTGCGCGAAGCCAAGCGGGTGTATGACCTCAACAAAAGCCTGTTTGACCAAAAGGTAATTGCCCGGCAGGAGTACCTGCAAGCCAAGAATGCCTACGACTACCAGGTGCGGCGGCGGCAGCTGAGCCGGCAGGCCCTGCGGCAGGATTCCACGGCTATGCGCGAGCAAATCAACCAGATGCAGCAATCGGTAAGTCGCATGCAGAACAACCTGGCTTTGATGCGCCGCAAGCTCGACGACCTCACTATCAAGGCCCCCACGGCGGGACGCATCACCTCCCTTAACGCGGAAATTGGGGAGCTCAAAACCCGGGGTCAGCGCATTGGCCAGCTCGACATGCTGACGGGTTTGAAAGTGCGGGCCACCCTGGACCAGTACTACATCTCGCGCATCTTCCCCGGCCAGAAAGGCGAGATAACCGTGAACGGCAAACCTTATGAGCTGAGTGTGAAGAAGATTTACACGCAGGTGACGCAGGGCGTGCAGGTTGACCTGGAGTTTACCGGCGCCGTGCCCCCGATCTGCGCCGCGGCCAGACCGTGCCGGTGCGCCTCACCCTGAGCGACCCCACCGTGGCCGTGCGGGTCCCCAAAGGCGGCTTCAATCAAAAAACCGGCGGCAACTGGATTTTCAAGGTGAGCACCGATGGCACCAAAGCCTACAAAACCGACATCCGCCTGGGCCGCCAAAACCCGGACTATTTTGAAGTGCTCGAAGGCCTGAAGCCCGGCGACCGGGTTATCACCTCCAGCTACGAAGGCTATGAGAAGATGGGCGAGCTGGACCTGAAAGCGAATACCCAATAACGCAGAATAACACCCAGAACCTCATGCGGAGCGCCGCCGGAGCAACTCAGCCACGAGAGCCTGGTGAGTAGCTCGGTTCGCTGCAACGAAGCGGTAGTGATGTCCCGGCGGCACTCCGCATGACGGTTCTGTCTTCTAAAAATCAACGCCCGGCATTTCTCGCCGGTTGAAATAAGCACCTTTCCTTCCTAAGCCGCACTCCTTACTCCCATGATTAAAATCGAAAACCTCGAGAAGATTTACCGCACGGAAGAAGTGCAGACCAAGGCCCTGAACAACGTGTCGCTGACGGTGAATGAAGGCGAGTTTGTGGCCATAATGGGACCCTCGGGCTGCGGGAAATCCACCTTGCTCAACATCCTTGGGCTGCTGGATGAGCCTGATGCCGGCCGCTTCACTTTTTCGGGAATTGAAGTGGCGCACGCGCCGAGCGCCGCCGCGCCGAGCTGCGCAAAAAGCACATCGGGTTTGTGTTTCAGAGCTTCAATCTGATTGAGGAGCTGACGGTAGCCGAAAACGTGGAGCTGCCCCTGATTTACCTGGGAGTGGGGGCGGCCGAGCGCAAGGAAAAGGTAGCCAGGGTGCTGGAGAAGATGCAGATTATGCACCGCCGCAACCACTTCCCCCAGCAGCTTTCGGGCGGGCAGCAGCAGCGGGTGGCGGTTGCCCGCGCCGTGGTCAACAGCCCCAGTTTGATTCTGGCCGACGAACCCACCGGCAACCTCGATTCCAGCAACGGCAACGAGGTGATGGAGCTGCTTACTGAGCTGAATGAGGCCGGCACCACCATTGTGATGGTCACGCACTCGGAGCACGATGCCCGCTACGCCCACCGCGTCATTCGCCTGCTTGACGGGCAGGTGGTGCTCGAAAACATGCAGCCCGCCTTTACGGCCTAAGTCTCCTTTTTGCCTTTTTTCTGCGCCGCTCAGCCGCTTGCCGCCATGTTTAAGAACTATTTCCTCGTTGCCTACCGGAACCTCATCCGCCACAAAGGCTTTTCCTTTCTCAACATTGCCGGCCTGGCCCTGGGCCTCACGGCCTGCCTGCTGATTGGCCTGTTCGTGTACGACGAACTGCAGTTCGACAAGTTCGTGCCCGGGGGCGAGAGGATTTACCGCGTCTACACCGAGAAGATGAACTCAGAGACGCCGGAAATCCACGCGCCGGTGGCGCCGGCCTACGCCACCACGCTCAAGCGCGAATTCCCCGAAGTGGAGCAAGCCACGCGCATTCTGATGCAGTCGACCACCAATCTGCTGGAAGTGGGCGAGAAGAAAATTTACGTGGAAGACGGCCTCATTGTGGATTCCACTTTCTTCGGGATTTTCCAGCTGCCCTTCAAGTACGGCTCGGCCGCGGGCGTGCTGGACCGCCCCACCTCCCTGGTGCTAACGGACGAGGTGGCCAAGACCTTTTTCGGCAACGAAAACCCGGTGGGCAAGGAAATCAAGATAAACAAATCGACCTTCACCGTGACGGGCGTGCTGGCTGATAAGCTGTCGAAATTCCACTTGAAGGTCAAGTTCCTCATTCCGCTGTCGGCGGCGCAGATTCCGGCTTCCCGCATGAATAAGTGGGGCTGGCAGCAGTTTTACACCTACGTGAAGCTGCGGCCCGGCGCCGATGCCCGCCAGCTGCAGGCCAAGCTGCGCACCTACCTGGAGCAAAAAGTGCTGCCCACCCTTCCTACCGACGAGAAGCTGGATTACCTGCCGGTGCTGCAACCCTTGCACCAGATCCACCTGTACTCGTCCACCTTCAAGTATGAGCAAAACGTGAAGGGCAATATCACCTACGTGAAGGCGCTGAGCTTTATCGCGGCGTTCATACTGGTTATTGCGGGGTTCAACTTCGTGAACCTGGCCACGGCTAAGTCCATGCAGCGGGCCAAGGAAGTGGGCATTCGCAAAACCATTGGGGCCAGCCGCCAGCAGCTGATGCTGCAGTTTCTAAGCGAAACCGTGCTGCTCACGCTGGTGAGCGTGGTGCTGGCCGTAGTGCTCACGGCGCTGCTGCTGCCGTGGCTGAATGCCTTCACGGGCAAAACCATGACGTTTGACCTGTTCCGGAATCCGGCGCTGCTGGGCATTCTGGTGGTCCTGACGCTGGTGGTGGGTTTAGTGGCCGGTTTCTACCCGGCGCTGGTGCTGTCGAGCTTTCAGCCGGTGAAGGTGCTCAAAAGTGCGGTGGTGACGGACGGCATATTTGGCCGGGTGCAGTGGCTGCGGCACGGGCTGATTGTGGTACAGTTTGCGCTGTCAGTATTCCTGATTATCTGCGCCATTATTGTGTTCCGGCAGGTGAGCTATTTGCACAACAAGGACCTGGGCTTCAACCGCGACCAAATTATGTTCTTCCCCATGCGGGGTGATAACATGACCCAGCACTACGAGGCCTTCAAACAAGAGCTGGAGCAGGTGCCCGGCGTGGCTTCTGTGAGCATTGGCTACGGCTTCCCCGGCGACCAGGTGGCCGGTGACGGCATCAAGGTGCCCAACAACGGCGAGCTGAAAGAGCATGGGACCACGCAGCTGATGGTGGACTTCGACTACCTCAAGACCCTGGGCCTGCAGTTGGTGGCGGGCCGCGACTTTTCGAAGGCTATGAAAACCGACAAAGACCAGGCTTTCATCATCAATGAAACGGCGGTGAAAGAATTTGGCTTCGGTACCCCCCAACAGGCCTTGGGCCGCACCATGCAGTGGGAGGTGTGGAACGACAAAAATCCTGATTCTCTGAAAACGGGCAAGGTCATCGGCGTGGTGAAGGACTTCCACTACAAGAGCCTGTACGATAAGCTGGAGCCGGCCGTGCTGCAAATCTTCCCTGGCGCCTATTGGAAAGTGGCCGTGAAGCTGAAGGGCGAAAACCTGGGCAGCGCTATAGACGGCGTAAAGCAGGTGTGGACCAAATTCAGCCCCGACAGCCCCATCGAATACAAGTTCCTGGACCAGAACTTTGACGAGATGTACAAAGCGGAGGACAAGCTCAAGTCTCTGCTCTGGGTTTTCACGGGTATTGCCATTTTTGTGGGCTGCCTGGGATTGTTTGGCCTGGCCACCTACGCGGCAGAGCGCCGCAAGAAGGAAATCGGCATTCGGAAAGTGCTGGGGGCTAGTGTGGGCAACATCGTGTCGCTCTTGTCGAAGGAGTTTATGGTGCTGGTGCTGGTGGCTGCCGTCATTGCCTTCCCTGCCGCCTGGCTGGCCATGAACACCTGGCTGCAGGACTTTGCCTACCGTATTGATATACCCCTATGGGCTTTCCTGGCGGCCGGCGCTATTGCGGCCGTGGTAGCTTTTCTCACGGTGGGCTACCAGGCCGTGCGGGCTGCCACCACCAACCCGGTAAACAACCTGCGGGCTAATTAATCCAGATTTATACCCCACGTACCATGGGTTTAACTTTTGCGCTCCGCCCCTACCGAACTTGCTTCTGCTTCCTTCAGTATCTTTTGCGTTTCGGCTCTTTGAGGTGGTCTAGCTAAGCCGGACACAATGGGGTATTCAGGTACTGCTGCTTACACAGGTTCTCCTTGTTCGGCAACCACGACAAATAGCCTTCGTCCTCAATAAAGTGGTACGGGCGGCGGCTGTAGGGCCGGAGCATATCTTCTTCGTCCGGCCGTTAGGATAGCCCTACCCTTGCCTTGCGCGAGGCTGGCCTGGATGATGTCCCGGGCACGGGGCTCTCTTCCAGGTGGAGACGGCTCGTGCCCGCCCGGATGGCGCTGCCCCAGCCACCCGTGCCCGGTTTAGCACCTGCGGACCGATGTGGCAGGGATGCGTCGCCTGGAATTCTTTAGGCAAAGGCGAACTGATGACCAGCAGGCCCCGCAGCAGGCTGCCACCATAGCTAGTGGTTCCCGATTACCGAAGGTCAAGCCCAGGCTGGTGGCCTGGTTGAAGTGCCAATGCAGGCGTTTGAGTTGCTCGTCGCCTTGATGCAAATACGGGTTGGTATACTGCCGGCCGTGGTAGTAAAACTCTTGTTCCGTAATCTGGTACGCGCCAGACTCGATCCGGATAACCAGCTGCTGCTGCGGCTGCCCTGTGGCCGCGATTTGCGTCAGGAGTAAGTCAAGGTCTTCGGGCTGGGCTTCGTGGAGTTGCTGCGTGAGCTAGTCCAGCCACCCCACCGCACTCCCCATCTGGCGACGTTCCCGCTGGAGCAGATACGCACTGAACGCCTGAATAAACGGTACCTGCCGGGCGAGCAGGACGAGGATTATTGTTAAACGCCCCATTAGCGGGGTATGATAGTTGGGGCCGATTCCGCCCTCGATATTCGTGGTGCTAATTCACTGCCTTCCGGGAGTTGGGGTAACGTGGCTTTACCCGTGAGCCAGCACTCCCACTGGGGCAGTTAAAGGTGGGTTTTAACCGTAGACAATTGGCGCATCATATTTGGCAGCTACGACCAGCCAAAGGAAACCCATGGCAAGCAAAGCGAAGAAAGTGCGTTGTCCTTGGCGCAGGATTTTGTCGTGTTCCGCGTCTGCGGCAAAGGTGACCAAGCGCACCGTTTGCCACGCCAACAGGTGGACTAACCCGAATAAAGGTTCAGCAACAGAACCACATCCAGACGGTTACTACGAGTCAGGTGCATTTGCCGGTGTGTCCACAGCCGGCCTAGGACACCGACGGGGGGCAGTCCAAACAGGAACAGCACCAGGTAGACCTGCAGTTTAGCAATGGCCACTACGCCTGTGTCGCCCGCAAATTTCATGGTCACCCAGTTACGGTAATAGAGCGCCGCCAGGAGGTAGTTCAGGTGCTCCCGAATTATACAGCCAAAAGTAACCGGTAGAGTATCAAACCTTATCCCGTCTGATCAAAGGGTGCTTCCAGAAAACAAGGGAGTAATTACGGCCTAATAGGTAGCTTGCTCCCACGATGAAAGAACATAATCCACCGACGCTTACCAGGAGTTCCGCCCGCAATTGAGCCAGCCATTACGCTTTGCATTGGGTTTCGCCCTCTCGGCGGTGGGGTATTACCTATGGCAATATATGGGTGAGTTGGTGTGGTTCTTTACCTACTGTTGCGGCGTATCCGGCGGTGTGTGACGCTTCACATCGCGCTGCTTAGTTGTCTCTTTCGGAAGCGGGTATGGTGTAAGACTTGGCCGGAATGGGCGGCCAGTGTCGGGGTGGCGCTCGGCCTGTACGCCTATACTGAATTATTTTTTTTAAGGGTTTAGGCGATTTGCCTGGTTCACGAAAAGGGTTATCTCGCTGTACTAATGGCGGTGGATTGCACTTCCCCTTTCAATGAATTGTGGGAAAAAGCCATAACCCTGTTGAACCGAGCGTTTCATAAACGTTATAAGCCGACCAGCGGAGGCATAACCCCCGTTGAACGTCCGTTTAATAATGAGTATAGGAGAAGGTTGCGCCCTCATGTTCCGAAGAACGATATCTTTGGGCAGAACTTAACTTCTATTTGTATGTCGACCAAGACCCTTAAGTCCGAGACCACCCCGGCTGCTGCGAAGCAGACGGAAATCACCCGGGAGACCATCCACCGCCGCGTAAAGCAGGCCCAGGAGCGTCGCCGCAACAAGCTTAAGCACGTGAACCCCTAGTTCCCGCTAGCCTTTGCTGCCAATAAAGCCCCTTCTACTCGCTTAGAAGGGGCTTTATTATTACCTCCTGCCCCCATCCCGCCAATGCCTTCTCACCTGACTCACCCCGCTGAGAAGGTCTAATCAGCGGGGATAGAATAGGTCTTGGTTAATGTTCTAATCCCAAAGTCATCTTTGGCCAATCTACCGACCAGGATGCGCCAGTCTTTAGCCTAGCGTACACGGAAAAAGAGGTGCTGTCTTATACAAACATGGAATTGACCAGCCGAATCGAGTACTCACGCCAGGACAGTGTGCTGCACTATGGTAATCCGAAGGGATAGGTCCCGCTCCGTAAACATCAACGGATTTTGTTTATAGTAAAACGAAAGATTCCCGTAAGACTTACCTACAGGTAATTTTGATTATGCAGGTCTTCCATAAGTGTTGTCCGAATTTTCAAAGCAGTCCGGGGCTACACTTTGGATATTGTCTTTTCAATTTGCAAAGCGCAAATTCATAATCAACGATGAGACAACACAACGGCATGCTTCCCCAGAATATAGTGGTTCTGCTTAGGGTGCTCTTACTGGGAGGCCGCTTCTAGGAAAGTAAAGTCGTGGGGTTAGCCTTATTTCTAAGTCCATCGGAAATATCCTGCAACCTAAAGCAGTGCCCGTACGCCCGCTTGCTGGAGGACAAGAGCCGGCACGTGGTCCGGCGGACCTTTCCGGAGTTTCTGCTTTAAGGGCTACCGGTGGAGCTTCCTACCCAGCGGGCGCGCAGGTGCGGGGGCTGCCCACTGCGCGCAGTGCCGCTCCGTTGTGGGAGAAACTGGTGGCGCAGAAGCCTGCTTACAGCAGGTCGCTATTGTGGATCATAAAAACTAGCAGGCAGGCCACTTACGCCCGGCTTTACGGCAAATACATTTCCGCTTAAAGGGAATTGGGTTAGCTGTTCAGGGCTGAGCTCTTTGCGGGCGGAGGTAATATAAAGAGTCTGTAAGTCAGGCCCGCCGAAGGTACAGGAAGTTGTAAGGGGCGCTGGCACCTTAATAACCTGCAATAGCGCACCCGTGCCGGGGTGGTAGCGGTGGATGGCCCCACCACCCCACACGGCCACCCAAAGCATGCCCTCCCTATCGATGGTCATGCCATCAGGAACCCCCGTTTCTCTCGCAATGCGCACGATATTTCTACCGTTTGAAATGCTGCCGGAGGCAATATCATAGTCGAATGCCTGCACCCGGAGCGTCGGCGAGTCAATGAAATACATGGTAGAATGGTCTAATGACCAGGTTATGCCGTTGGAGGTGGTAATGCCGTGCAGCATGACGTGCAGGCTACCATCAGGGTCCAGGCGGTACAACGTGCCAGTACCAGCACGCAGCCGCATATCATAGGTGCCTACCCAGAACCGCCCGGCCGGGTCACATTTTCCGTCGTTGAAGCGAAGGCTGTGGTCGGTTAGCGGGTTTGCCAGCAGCGTTAGGTGGCCGCTGGCCAGGTTAAGCTGATGAATGCCATTTTGCAGCGCCAGCAGCACGGAATTGTGGTGCATAAGTGCTGCGCTGCCAACCCGGGCGGGCATCAAAAAGGAATGATCCTGCCCGGAAGCCGGGTCAAAAACATGGAAAGCACAGCCATCAATATCAACCCAATACAGTTGCTGCGTCTCCGGGTTCCAGAGCGGGCCTTCACCCAAGGCCGCCTGCGCAGGCAGAATAGAACAGGCTTCCATGGCAAGGCTTTCGTTTCAGGCGTCTTCTTTCTCCATTTGACTTCCTTGAAAAACGGCCCACTGCCCTTTTATGGTTACATCCTCGCCATTTTTCACTTCTACCGGCACTTTATCCGCAATACCCAAAACGTGTAGCGCGGCGCTATAATGCGCCACCAGCACGGGTTTCCCAGCCAGGACAATTCGGGCCGGCAGGTTCCGGACCAGGTCCTGGCATTCGCTACCAATGACCAGGCCACTCAGGTAAAAATAATTTTCCTGCCGGGTAGCTTTTCGGAATAAATCCTGGGTGCGCACCAGGAACGCATTGTGCAGCAGATTGGCCTGCTGGCTGTCCTGGATACCTTTGGCAAACCACTGCTGGTTGTTGCCTTCCTCCAATTGCCCGCCTTCTTCTACGGAGGCGGCCAGAATGCTTTCTTTCGATAACAGGGAAAAGACTTCGCCGGTCATGTAGGTTGTCAACGATACGGCCCGCCCGTGCTGCACCTGCACATGCTTGGTATGCGTGCCGGGATGCAAAAAAAGCTGCAATTGCGGAGTGTTTTCCAGCGCACAACCCACCAGCTGGGTTTCCTCGCCCCGCATTACATCATCCTCGCTTTTCACCCCTGATATCAGCAGTATGGGCTGTTCAAAACGGGCAGTGGGTGGCAGATATTTGGTTTGCAGATTTGTACCATCGGTAGCGAAAGGTAGCGGCTTGTACGGCAGCTCCGCCATGCCGATGGTGGACGAGGCCATACCCGATATGACGATGGGCACGCCCTTCAGCGACATTTTCATGATTACTTCCAGCTTCTGCAAATGCGGCTGCAGAACACCCAGATAAAAGTCCAGGCGCTGCGCGGGCGGCTGCTTAGCCTGCTGCCAGCTTTTATCAATAGCCGCGTTGCCCTCCCGGGAGCTTACCTGCGCCAGCACGGTCAGGGTATGGCGCTCTACCAGCAGCAGGCGGAAGGAAGAAGTGCCCCAGTCGCAGCTGAAAAAGGTGTTCTTTGGGTCCATAGGCCAATTAGTTGGGGGCTTACCACTCTGCCAGGCTGCCGTCGGGATTGTGCCAGATGGGGTTGTGCCAGTTGTGGCCCGTAGCGGCGCGGCTCAGCAGGTACTCCTCATTTATTTGAATGCCCAACCCGGGCCCTTCGGGGATTTTGCAAAAGCCTTTTTCGTAGTCGAATACAGTTTTATCCACCAGGTAATCCAGCAGGTCGTTTTCCCGATTGTAGTGAATTCCCAGGCTTTGTTCCTGAATAAAAGCATTGTGGCAGGTGGCATCTACCTGCAGGCAGGCAGCCAGGGCAATAGGCCCCAGGGGGCAATGGGGCGCGGCGGCCACGTCAAAAGCCTCGGCCATGGAAATTATTTTCTTGCACTCCGTGATGCCGCCCGCGTGCGAGAGGTCGGGTTGGATAATGTCCGCGTAGCCATCAATCAGCATCTGTTTGAAGTCCCAGCGCGAAAACATTCGCTCGCCTGTAGCAATGGGAATGGCGCAGTGTCGGGCAATTTCCCGGAGCGCCTCGTTGTTCTGCGGCAGCACGGGCTCCTCAATAAACATGGGATGAAAAGGCTCCAGCTCCCGGGCAAGCACCTTGGCCATGGGCTTGTGCACGCGGCCATGAAAATCGATGCCGATGCCCAGGCCGGGGCCGCCGGCGTCGCGCACGGCTGCCACGCGGGCCAGCACCTGGTCTACTTTCAAGTGGGAGTCCACGTAGTTCATCTCATCGGTGGCATTCATTTTAATGGCCGTGAAGCCTTTGGCCACCATACCCGCCGTGGCCAGCCCTACCTCCGTAGGCCGGTCGCCGCCAATCCAGGAATACACCCGCATCAGCTCCCGCACCCGCCCGCCCATCAGCTGATGGATGGGGGCGCAGT
Organism: Hymenobacter sp. DG25B; assembly: GCF_000801315.1. Taxonomy (NCBI): domain Bacteria; kingdom Pseudomonadati; phylum Bacteroidota; class Cytophagia; order Cytophagales; family Hymenobacteraceae; genus Hymenobacter; species Hymenobacter radioresistens. The sequence goes on from NZ_CP010056.1 coordinate 157,065, forward strand.
GGTATTTTCCCTTGATATCCCACAGGGCCTGGTCAATACCGGCCAGCGCGCTCATCAGGATAGGGCCGCCCCGGTAAAAGCCGCCCCGGTACATCACCTGCCAATGGTCCTCGATGTTGAGCGGATTTTTGCCCAGCAGATTTTCCATCAGCTCGGTAACGGCGGCGGCCACGGTGGCCGCCCGCCCTTCTACCACCGGCTCGCCCCAACCTACGATACCGGCATCGGTTTCGAGCTTCAAAAACAGCCACCGGGGTGGTACCTGATACAGGGTAAAGCGGGTGATTTTCATGCCGGAGAGCTAGAGGGTGCCGCTACCGCTTCTACAAACTGCCGGGCAGTGGCAGTGAGCTGCCGCAGGTACGCGTCAGTGACTTTCTGCGTGGTGTTGACCAAGGCGCTGGCCAGCCCGAAGGCCACGGCGCCGGCCTCCTGAAAGCTCTTGATATTATCCAGCCGCACACCCCCGGTGGGCATCAGCGGAATTTGGGGCAGCGGCCCGGCTATATCTTTAAAATAAGTAGCACCCATGGAAGCCGGAAATACCTTGATAATGTCGCCGCCATATTCATAGGCCTTCAGGATTTCGGTGGCCGTATAGGCACCAGGGATACTCACCGCGCCGTAGCGACGGGTTATCCGAATAGTTTTCTTATTCAGCGTGGGCGAAATAATAAAGCGGGCCCCGGCCAGCAGTGCTGCCCGCGCCGATTCAGCATCGAGCACGGTGCCGGCTCCTACCAGCATCTGCCCTTCCATTTCGCGCGCCAGCTCTTCAATGGCAGCCAGGGCGCCGGGCGAGTTTAGCGTAATTTCCATCGTCCGCACCCCACCGGCATGCAGTGCCCGGGCAATGGGCAGCAGCTTCTTCGGCTCGGCACCGCGAATAATGGCCACCAGCTTGTTTTCCAGTATATGCGTGAGGGGTGTCATGGCAGTACGGAATACGTTTCTACCCGCATGGGCTTCTCCCACAACGTAGAACACCAGAGCCTGGTTAGGGCGGAGTTGGATGAAGGCGGGCATTCATTTTTTGCGCTACGGCCCGCCCATTTATAAAACGTGGCTGGCCCCCGGGAAGTACGACTGGTCCTTTGCCGACGAAACCTTCCAGGATCTGCTGCGCCGCAACATCTCTCCCATTGTGGATTTGTGCCACTTTGGCCTGCCCGACTGGCTGGGGAATTTCCAGAACCCCGACTTTCCGTTGCTGTTTGAGCAGTATGCCCGCGCGTTTGCCACCCGCTTTCCGTGGGTGCAGCTTTACACGCCCGTGAATGAAATGTTTATCTGCGCCGAGTTTTCGGCCCTGCATGGGTGGTGGAATGAGCAGCTTACCGGCCACCAAAGTTTTGTAACGGCCCGTTTTGCTCCCTAAAAGTCGCCCACTACCTCGATACCTGCTTCAACGTAGACCTCCGCCACTCCGCTCTGGGCTACCATTCGTGCCATCAATTAGAACACGAGCTGAAAACCAACCTGCTTTAGCTCATTATCTGCTTTCACTGGACCTCCCTGGGCTCGACTACGCTCGACATGATACGTTGGTATATTTTTGTTTAACAACACCTTATAAAACAAATGGAACAAGTCATTCTGAGCTTGTCAAAGCGTTTCGCCTCTTTCGCAGAACCTCCCCAGCCCCTCTCGGACTTGAGTTACTTTGGCAACGACCGCACACGGGATTCCTCGACAAAGCTCCGAATGACATTCATTTCAAACCACGGCCGCCTGAAGGTTGCTTTAATCCGCCCTTTTTGACGGACTTTTTGCTGACTGCTCACCCTCAACCAACTGCCAGCAGCAAATCAGCGGCACCGCACAAGCAGGCTCTTATTACACAGGCCGCCGGAAGCATTAATAAATCTTTAGCGGAATGGCTTTTTCCTGCGCGGGCAAAATCAAAACGGTAGTTTTGGGTCTACCCGGGCCTGGCTGGTTGATTCCTTTATTGGGGCGGCTGGCTACCTATTTCCTGGCACATAATGGAAAATTCTTCCACTTCAATTTCTGTCATGCCCGTTTCCGGCCCGGCAGCAAAACGATTTTTCAACATCCTGAAAAACGTGGCCTTTATCGTGGCCGGCATCCTGTCGGCGGGTATGGGGCTGAAGGGCTTTCTGCTGTCGAGCCACTTCATTGATGGGGGTGCCACGGGTATTTCCATGCTGCTCTCAGCGGCACTGCATCTGCCGCTTTCCTGGGGGCTGCTCCTCATCAATATTCCTTTCCTGGTGCTGGGCTACCGGCAAATGGGGCTGCGGTTTGCCCTGAAAAGCGCGGCGGCCATTGCGGGCCTGGCGTTGTGCCTGGTGGTAGTGCCCTACCCTGATGTGACGCCCGACCGCCTGATTACGGCCGTTTTTGGGGGCGTATTTATTGGGGCCGGAATCGGGCTGGCTATGCGGGGCGGGGCGGTGCTGGACGGCACCGAAATCCTGGCTTTGCTCATCAACCGTAACACGCCCCTGCTCAAAGTCAGTGATATTATCCTGATTCTGAACATCTTCATTTTCGGGGTAGCCGCTTTTGTGCTGGGCGTAACGGAAGCCTTATATTCTATTCTGACGTACGTATCGGCCTCCAAAACCCTTGATTTCCTGCTAAATGGCATTGAGCAGTATACCGGAGTTACCATTATTTCGGAGCAGAGCGAGGCCATCCGGGAAGCTATTACCACGCACCTGGGCCGGGGCGTCACCATCTACAAAGGCCAGAGCGGCTATGGCAAGCGCGGCGAGCATCGGGAAGAGCGGAATATCATTTTCACGGTGGTTACGCGCCTGGAGCTCCCAAAGCTGCGCGAGGAAATAAAGCGCCTGGATCCGCATGCGTTTGTGGTGCAGCATAGCGTGGATGATGCCGTGGGCGGCATGCTGAAACGGCGGCCGCTACATTAACTTTTTCATTCCCCACCCGCAATAATCAACACAGAATCACTGCTGAAATGGCGCTGTTGCGCGCCCTATGATCTACATCATAACTGGTGCCTGAGAGGCTGCTCTACTTTTGAAGCAAACCTTTTAACCATCCTGTTATGACTACTGAAGTATCTGCTTCCCTGGCTGCTGCCTCTCTCCGCCAGCTGCTTACCTCCGACATCAGCCTGGCTGATATTTTCTACCGCTACAAGATGGATTTCTGCTGTGGCGGGCACCAAACCCTGGCCCAGGCGGCCGAGCGGGCGCAGGCTCCGCTGGAGCAGGTAATGGAAGAGGTGGAAACGCATCTGCGCTTTGGCTCCGGCAAGCACCTGCGCGCCGAGAAGTGGCCCCTGCATTTCCTGGTAGAATATATTGAGCTGATACACCATGCCTACACCCGCGAGGCACTGACCACCATTGCGCCCGCACTGTCCAAAATCCTGCAAAAGCACGGCAGCAACCACCCCGAGCTGGAAACCCTGGCGGAGCTGTTTGTAGCCCTGGACGAAGAAATGCAGGCGCATATGCAGAAGGAAGAACGGGTGCTGTTCCCGTACATCGTGCGCCTGGCTCAAGGCAACGCGGAGGTACCCCCCTTCGGCAGCTTGCAAAACCCCATCCGCATGATGCAATCGGAGCACGATGATGCGGGCCGCATTCTGGAGCAGATGGCCGAAATAACCGGGCAGTTTACCCCCCCGGCCGATGGCTGCAATACCTACCGATTTGTGTACCGCCGCCTGCAGGAGCTGGACGAGGACCTGCGCCTGCACATTCACCTGGAAAACAACATCCTTTTCCCCCGGGCCCTGGCCCTGGAAGAGCAGCCCGGCGCCTGATCCGGCCACAGGATGATTTTTAGCAGCTTATACCCTGAGCAAAGTCATGGGTAAAGGCCCGGGTCTCCCCCTCCTTGCCTGCTCTTTCCGCTGTCCATGCTCACTTCCGACCTCCTAACCGCTGCCCGCGCCCGCCTGCGCCGCTACCCCGCCAAACACACCATTTATTGGGAAGGCGAGCCGGGCAGCTTTTTCTACCAGCTGCAGGCCGGGGCCGTTCGGCTTTTCAGCTGCGGGCAGCGCCAGGACTTTGTGCACAGCCTGGTATTTCCGGGCGAGACTTTCGGCGAAACCGTCATCGGCACCAATCCGGTGGCTGTTAGCTCGGCCGAAACCCTTACGGATACGGTGGCATGGGTAGTAGAGCGAGCCGAGCTGCTGGAGCTGCTGCGCCACCACCCGGCCCTGCACGAGAAGTTCACGCGCCGCCTGGTAGACCTGCTCACATTTCATACCCACATGCGCAGCAATACCACGCTGCTGCCCGCCGCCGAGCAGATACTGCAGCTGGTAGACTACTACGCGCATAAAATGCTGGCCCGTCGCCAGGAAGTAAGCTGTGATGCCAGCATAGCGCAGCATTGCCGGTTCTGCCAGCATCTGGATAAGCAGCATCCCGATGGCTATATCCCGGTGCCTTTCACGCGCCAGCAAATTGCCGATATGCTGGGCCTGCGCGTGGAAACAGTGATGCGCACAGTAAAGGAGCTGGATGCCGCCGGCCGCCTGCGCCTGCTGAACCATAAGCTCTACTACCGGGTAGTGCTGCCCACCGCGGCCCGCCCGTCCTCACTGGTTCTTAGCTAAGCCTTCCTTCCTTTCTGCCGGCTCTGAAGCGGCCGGTTTTAATGCCTCGCGGCTGCCTGATCTACTCTTTCTCCCAATCCTATTCCTTTATGAAACCATCCAAAATGCTGCTTTCCCTGGCTGGTGCCGGGGCCACAGTGGCCACCCTGTTATATGTACCGCAGGGCTGCACACCGCACAAGTCGGTAGCAGCCGGGGCCGATGCGCAGGCGGCCGAGAAAGTATATGTAGCCCCCGGCAAGCACGATGAGCTTTATAACTTCGTTTCGGGCGGTTTTTCCGGGCAGATGTCGGTGTACGGTATTCCTTCCGGCCGCTTGCTGAAGGTGATTCCCGTTTTTTCCGTGAACCCGGAAAGTGGCTGGGGCTACAGTGAGGAAACCAAGCCTATGCTGACCACCACCCACGGCTTTGTGCCCTGGGATGACAGCCACCACGTGCAGCTCAGCCAGACCGAGGGCGCTCAGGACGGCCGCTGGGCCTTCATCAACGGCAACAACACGCCCCGCGTGGCCCGCATCGACCTGAAGACCTTCCGCACCGCGGAAATCCTGGAAATACCCAACAGCGCCGGCAACCACTCCTCTCCTTACCTCACCGAAAACACGGAGTATCTGGTGGCCGGCACGCGCTTCAGCGTACCCATGGGCGAAGGCCAGGAAGTGGATGTGCCCATCAGCTCCTACAAAAAGAACTTCAAAGGCACGCTTTCCTTCATCAAAGTTCGGCCCGAGGATGGCCGCATGAACGTAGCCTTCCAGATTCTGACGCCCGGCGTGAACTTTGACCTGAGCCGGGCCGGCAAGCGGGACTCGCACGGCTGGTTCTTCTTCTCCTGCTACAACACGGAGCAGGCCTTCAACCTGCTGGAAGTAAACGCCTCCCAAAAGGACAAGGACTTTATTCTGGCCGTGAACTGGAAGAAAGCCGAGGAGTATCTGAAAGCCGGCAAGGGCAAGCGCCTGAAGTCGCCGCACGCCCACAACGTGTGGGATGAGAAAACCCACTCCGGCACTTCCACTATTGAGGAGGATGTGGTACAGCTTGACCCCCGGGAGCTGCCGGGCCTTTGCTACTTCATTCCCTGCCCCAAAAGCCCCCACGGCACCGATGTAGACCCCAGCGGGGAGTATATTATTGGCAGCGGCAAGCTGGCGGCCGTCATTCCGGTATTCAGCTTCAGGAAAATGCTGGCGGCTATTGAGAAGAAGGATTATGAAGGCGAGTACGACAAAATTCCGGTGCTGAAGTACGAAGACGTATTGCACGGCGAAGTGCAGAAGCCCGGCCTGGGCCCGCTGCACACCGAGTTTGACGCCGACGGCAATGCCTACACTAGCTTCTTCGTGTCGAGCGAAATTGTGAAGTGGAACATTAAGTCGCTGAAAGTGCTGGATCGGGTGCCTACCTACTACTCCATTGGTCACCTCAGTATCCCCGGCGGCGACACGCGCAAGCCCTACGGCAAGTACATGATTGCCTATAACAAGATTACCAAGGACCGCTACCTGCCCACCGGCCCCGAGCTGGCCCAGTCGGCGCAGCTCTACGATATTTCGGGCCCCAAGATGAAGCTGCTGCTGGACTTTCCTACCATTGGCGAGCCTCACTACGCGCAGTCTATTCCCGCCACGCTGGTAGAGCCCAACTCGGTGAAAGCCTTTAAGCTGGAAGAAAACAAGCATCCCTACGCTACCAAAGGCGAGAAAGAAGCCCGTGTGGAGCGCAAAGGCAACCAGGTGCACGTGTACATGACGGCCATTCGCTCCCACTTGAACCCCGATATAATTGAGGGCGTGCGCCTGGGCGACGAGGTGTACTTCCACGTGACTAACCTGGAGCAGGACTGGGATGTGCCCCACGGTTTTGCCATCAAAGGAGCCGCCGAAAATGCCGAGCTGCTGATTATGCCCGGCGAAACCCAGACGCTGAAATGGAAGCCCAAGAAAGTAGGCGTTTCCCCCTTCTACTGCACCGACTTCTGCTCGGCGCTGCACCAGGAAATGCAGGGCTACATCCGGGTTTCTCCGGCCGGTAGCACCGTGCCGGTAGCCTTCAGCGGCGGCCAGACGCAGCCTGCGGCACTGCAATAGTCTGTTTTGGCTTTGAGCGGTTGACTGGTGGCTGTTAGCGCTTCGCTGATGGCACTAGCCAACCGCCAGGCGGCTTGGTAAAGGGTCAGAAGGCAGGCGTCTGAAGACCGGAGTTACACCAATCTTAAATCGGATGAAAAGCCATCAGCTAACAGCCAACAGCCCAAAGTCTTTCGTCCTCCCAAATATGATTACTCCTGTTTTGCGCGTGTTGCTGGTGCTGGCATCCCTCCTGCTGCTGGCCACCTTTTGGGTACCAGTCTGGCGTATTGATTTGTTTGCCCCGCAGTACCCCGAGGGCCTGCAGATGAACATCTGGCTCACGCACCTGAGCGGCAACATTGACTCCATCAACGGGCTCAACCACTACATTGGAATGCGCATTATTGAGGAGAAGATGTTCCCCGAGTTCCGGATCCTGCCTTACGTGGTGGGTGCCCTGGTAGCCTGGGGGCTGCTGGCCGCGGCGGTAGCGCGGCGCTGGCTGGTGGGCACCTGGCTCACGGGCCTGCTGGTATTCTTGGCAGCCGCCATGGTAGACTTCTACCGCTGGGGCTACGACTACGGCCACAATCTGGACCCGCACGCGGCCATTAAGCTGGAGGGCATGACGTATCAGCCTCCCCTGATTGGCTATAAGCAGCTGCTCAATTTTGAAGCCTACTCCCTGCCCGATGTTGGGGCCTGGTTTATAGGCGCCGCCGCGGGTCTGGCTGCCCTGGTGATTTGGCGCAGTGCAGCCCGCTACAGCAAGGCGGCCAAAGAACCGTGGGCATGTCCGCTGCATGGCCGCCGCAAGGTGCTGAGCAGCTGATCCTGACATTTTTCCTATGTTTTTTTCTTACCTGTTTACCGATATACCGTGCCTCGTTTACTGCTAGCATTTCTATACCTGATATCGGCCGCCGGGCTGGCGGGCTGCCAGTCCGGCCCCCGGCCGGTGCGGCTGGGACAGGACGAATGCGCCCACTGCCGCATGACGGTGGTAAAGCCCGGCTTTGCCGCCGAGCTGGTAACGGACAAAGGCCGCCAGTATATTTTCGATGACCTGATTTGCATGAAGGGCTTTCTGCGCGAGCACCCGGAAGTGGCCTCTCAAACCCCTACCCTGCTGGTAGCCGATTTTATGGAGCCGGCCAAATGGCTCCCGGTTCAAAAGGCCCAATTAATACGCAGCCCCGAGTTTCACACGCCCATGAATGGCCAGGTAGCGGCATTTTCTACTGAAACCGCCGCTCAGGCAGCCACCCGGCAACTACAGCAGGGCGGCCAAATGCTTACCTGGAATGATGTTGGGCACCTGCAAATACGCTAACGGCTATCTGGCCCGGCCCCTGGCCCTGGTCATAGCGCTGCTGCTCCTGGCAGTGGCCGGCCAGGCCCGCACCCTGCACGTGGGCCGCGGGCAAACCTACGCCCGCCTGCGGCCGGCCCTGGCCCATGCTGCCGAGGGGGACACTGTATTGGTGCACCCCGGTATATACCAGGAAGGAAACCTGATACTGCGCCGGCGCGTGGTATTGCGCGGCCTGGGCTGGCCCGTGCTGGATGGCCGCCACCGCGACGAGCTGCTGACGGTGAAAGCGCACGGGTTTGAGCTCAGCGGCTTTGTGCTGCGCCGCACCGGCCAGGGCAGCATGACGGACTACGCCGGCGTGAAGGTGTACGACAGCCGCGACGTATACATTCACCACAACCGCCTCCAGGAGTGCTTTTTTGGCATTTACCTTTCCGGCTGTGCCCGGGGCCGGGTGGAGTTTAATGTGCTGGAGGCCGGGCAGAACCACGCCACCCAAAATGAGTCCGGCAACGGCATTCACCTGTGGCGCTGCGCTCAGATGCGCATCCGCAGCAACCAGGTGCGCGGGCACCGGGACGGTATCTACTTTGAGTTTGTAACCGACTCCCGCATTGAGCACAACCTGAGCGAAGAAAACCTGCGCTATGGGCTGCACTTCATGTTTTCGCACCAGAACAACTATCAATACAACACCTTCCGCCACAACGGTGCCGGCGTGGCTGTGATGTACTCGCACGGCGTAAATATGCGCCGCAACGCTTTTTTAAATAACCGGGGCGCATCCAGCTATGGCCTCCTGCTGAAAGATATTTCGGATAGCCACATCACCGATAATACCTTCGAAAACAACACCGTAGGCGTGCAGCTGGAAAGTACCAGCCGGTGCACGCTGCGCCGTAACCGCGTGGAGCGCAACGGCTGGGGCATGCGCATGACGGCCAGCTGCGACCAGAACGCCCTGACCGGTAACGCCTTCGTGGGCAACACTTTCGACCTGGCCACCAACGGCACCGTGATGTTGAACATAGTGCGGGGCAACTTCTGGGATAAGTACCGCGGCTATGACCTGAACCGGGACCAGATTGGGGACGTGCCCTACCATCCGCTGTCCGCTTTCAGCTACGCCGTGGAGCAGCTGCCGGCGGCCATCATCTTTTTCCGCAGCCCCATGGTGGAAATGCTGGACCGCACGGAAAAGCTGGTGCCCAGCCTGACGCCTTCCGCCCTAATTGACCCTCGTCCCCGCATCCGTTTATGATACGCATTAAAGCTCTGACCAAGAATTTCGGCAAAACGGAGGCCCTGCGGGGCGTGAACGTAGAGCTGGCCGCCGGGCGCGTGGTGGTTATTATGGGCCCCAATGCTTCCGGCAAGTCCACGTTGCTGAAATGCATTCTGGGCGTGGTGCAGCCCGGTAGCGGGAGCATTGAAGTATTGGGGGAGAACATCCGCGGCCAGTGGCAATACCGCGCCGAAATTGGCTACATGCCGCAGCTGAACCACTTACCCGAAAACCTGACCACCGCCCAGCTTTTTGATATGATTCGGGCGGTGCGTCCTCCTGCTCCGGGCCAGGCCTTGGACTATGAGCTTTTTGAGCAGTATGAGCTCAGCGGCTGGCTGGATAAGCGCTTGGGCACGCTCTCGGGCGGCACCCGACAGAAAATAAATGCCGCCCTGGCCTTTCTGTTTTCGCCCCGCATCATTGTGCTGGATGAGCCCTCCGTGGGCCTGGACCCCGTGGCGGTAGAAATACTGAAGGCCAAGGTGCGCAAGTGCCGCGCCCAGGGCCGGCTGGTGCTGCTTACCTCCCACCTGTTTGCCGAGGCCGAGGAGTTGGGCGACGACCTACTGTACCTGCGCGACGGGCAGGTGCAGCTGAACACCCCTATTGCTGATTTTCTGGAGCTGACGCAGCAACCTTCCTTAGGCGATGCTGTGCTGGCTTACTATCACCGTCCTGCTGCTGTTGTATGCTGAACCTGCTGACTTTTCTGCTGCGCGATTTACTGCGCAACCGTACCGTACTGGCCTACGCGGCCCTGCTCCTGCTCCTCACCTTCGGCCTGTGGTGGCTGGACCCCGCTCCCGAGCGGGTGGCGCTGAATCTGGTGAACGTGATACTGCTTTTCGTGCCGCTGTACACGGTCATCTTCACCATCACGTACTTCCACAATTCCCGCGACTTTACGGAGCTGCTGGTGGTATTGCCGCTGCCGCGCCGGGCCGTGCTACTGGGCCAGTTGGGAGCGGTACTCCTGGCATTGTCGGGGGCATTACTGCTGGGGCTGGGGATGCCGCTGCTTTTGCTGGCTGCCAGCTGGCGCACGCTCACACTGGTGCTCACCGGGCTGGGTCTTACGTGGGTATTTGTGGCGCTGTCTTATGCCTTAGTGCTGTTTGTGCCGGAGAAAATCAAAAGTATTGGGTTGGGCCTGGTAATGTGGTTTTCGCTGGCGGTGCTGTATGATGGGCTGGTGCTTGCCCTGCTCTACTGGTTCAGCGACTATCCCATTGAAGCCATGGTGCTGCCCGTAGCCTGCCTGAACCCGTTGGATCTGGGCCGCATAGTGGTGCTGCTGCAGTTTGATACCGCCGCGCTAATGGGGTATACCGGGGCCGTGTACCAGGACTTTTTCGGTAGCCAGCTGGGCATAATGGTGGCCAGCACGGTGCTGCTGCTGTGGGTAACCGCCCCCCTGCTGCTGGCCGTGCGGCGCTTCGGGCACATGGACTTATAAACGACGCCTCCCTCTAACTCCCTGTTCTTACCAGGGAAAGAATGCCTATTTAACCACCAGACTACCCCGCAGCATACCCATGCCGCAGGTAAAGGGGTACGTGCCCGGTTTTTCCGGCAGCAGCTCTACCAGCGTGGTTTTAAAGGCGGGCAGGTCGCGGCGGATGCTGAAGTCGGGAAACAGCACTTCTTCTGAGCAGCTGTTTTCCTCGTCGCGGTAGAAGCTAAGCTGCACCGGCTGGCCGTGTTTCACCTCAATGACGTCCGGCGAGTAGCCGCCCTTTACGGTGATATCCACCTCCTGCACCCCGCTGGAAGAGGATACCGCGCTGGCCGTTTGGCGCGCCGAGAAGAAAAAATACCAGATGACGAAAGCCACCTGCGCCAGTCCCGTTGCGGTTACAAAAATTTCGGCGGTATCCATATCGGTTAAAGTTTAGCGGGTGAGAAGCCGCGCAGGCGCAGCGAGTTAGTCAGCACCGACACAGAGCTGAGCGCCATAGCTGCCGCCGCCAGCATGGGTGAGAGCAACAGCCCGAACACGGGATACAGCAGGCCCGCCGCTATGGGAATGCCCAGCGTGTTGTAGATAAAGGCAAAAAACAGGTTTTGCTTGATGGTACGGATGGTCTGGCGGGACAGCTCTATGGCTGTTACCACCCCGTGCAGGTCGGAGCGCATGAGCGTGATGCCGGCAGCTTCCATGGCTACATCGGTACCGCCACCCATGGCCAGACCAATATCGGCCTGCGCCAGCGCCGGGGCATCGTTGATGCCATCCCCCACCATGGCTACGGTGCGCCCCTCGGCCTGCAGCTCTTTTACCTTGCCGGCTTTATCCTGAGGCAGCACCTCAGCAAAGAAACGCTTGATACCTACCTGAGCCGCCACCTGGCCTGCCGTTTGGGGGTTGTCGCCGGTCATCATCACTACCTCCATGCCCAGGCTTTGCAGGCGCTTAATAGCGCCCGCCGAAGTATCCCGCACGGTATCGGCCACACCAATCAGACCTGCAGCCTGCCCCGCAACGGCCACATAAAGCACCGTTTTGGCCTGAGCCAGGAGCGCTTCCGCCTGTTGCTGCAACTTGGGTAGAACATTTACGCCGGCTTCAGCCAGCAGCCGGGCGTTACCAATGAGAACTTCCTGACCATTAATGGTGGCCGCAGCTCCTTTTCCTTCCACGGCCCGGAAACCGGTAGCCGGCAAAGATGCGGCCTGCCGGGCATCGGCGTAGCGCACCACGGCTTCGGCCAGCGGGTGTTCACTCTGCCGCTCTACGGCGGCCACCAACGGCAGCAGCTGCGCGGCCGGTTGCCCATCGGCCACCAGAAAGTCGGTTACCGATGGCTCACCGCGGGTAATGGTGCCGGTTTTATCCAGCAGAATGGTATTTACCTGATAGGCTTTTTC